>NZ_LZHJ01000016.1:0-23130 GCF_001690815.1 Gilliamella sp. GillExp13
GCCTTAGATAAGGTTTGAATTGTTCATAGCGCGCTTTATTCTGATAAAGGTAGTTATAGATTGATTGGACACAGACTTTCTTTAAACGTGCAGCAATCTGCTCTGGGCTGTAATAAAGCATGAAGTATTTTTCAACTTGGCGCCATACCGAAGACTCTATTGGCTTACCATTACTGCTGTTTTTCCGCCTTTTCCTAGCTAGGGTTACCGCATCATGTGCTTGATAGGCTTGATTAGGTTTTGAGTTTCTTTTTATCTCTCGACTTATTGTCGAAGGATGTCTATTGAGTAGCTGGGCTATCTCTTTTTTATTCTTTCCGGCTTGTAATAATACGAAAATCTGGTATCTTTCCTTCCTAGAAAGGTGATTATAATACATAGCAATCTCCAAACTGTGGTGGTGCGAAGGTGCTAGTATAAATCACCTTTCTACTTTCTTCACTCCACCGTGTTTAAAATTGCACTTCATGTTTGAATCCAGGTTTTTAATGAAATCAAGCGTTTATTCAATTTAAACAAGTAAATGCTTTAGCTTTCTATCTTCATCTTGCAAAATTCACTCATCTAGTTTACTTTACTGGCACACTGAAAATTAAATAAATGATTAGAGCGTAAACATGACGATATCATTTAAAGAGCAGCAACAGCAAATTAGCTTTGTTAAGCAATTTTTTGCTGATCAACTTGCCGAGCGTTTATCACTGATCGAAGTGCAAGCTCCGTTACTAAGTAAAGTTGGCGATGGTATTCAAGATAATCTGTCAGGTACCGAGCACGCAGTACAAGTTAAGGTAAAAGCAATACCTAATGCACAATATGAAGTGGTACATTCACTAGCTAAATGGAAACGTAAAATTTTGAGTGATCACCATTTCGAAGTTGGCGAAGGAATCTACACTAATATGAAAGCATTACGCCCAGACGAAGATCAACTTTCGCCAATTCATTCAGTTTATGTTGATCAGTGGGATTGGGAAAAAGTAATTCGCCCAGAAGATCGCAATTTAACTTATTTAAAACAAACGGTCGAAAATATTTATGCAGCCATTAAAGCGACCGAAAAAATCGTTTCACAGCAGTATCATCTTTCACAATTTTTACCCGAATCTATTACCTTTATCGATAGCGAGCAGTTATTAAAACGCTATCCAAATTTATCCCCAAAAGAGCGTGAAAACGCAATAACTAAAGAACTTGGGGCTGTGTTTTTAATTGGTATTGGCGGTAAATTATCAAATAATGAAAAGCACGATGCTCGTGCACCTGATTATGATGACTGGAGCAGTGAAAACGATTTAGGATCTAATGGCTTAAATGGCGATATTTTAGTGTGGAATCCAATTTTGCATAGAGCATTGGAAATTTCATCAATGGGGATTCGCGTCAATCCTGAAACATTAAAACGTCAATTAAAACTAACAAATGACGAAGATCGTTTAGAGCTTGCTTGGCATAAAGCATTAATTAATGGTGATTTGTTGCAAACCATTGGTGGTGGAATTGGGCAATCGCGTTTGGTTATGTTACTTTTACAACAAAAACACATTGGTCAAGTACAATCAAGCGTATGGAACGAAGACGTCAAAGCAAATTACAGCCATTTGCTCTAGTCACAAACATACAAATATAGGGCATTACGCCCTATTTTTCTGCAAAATTACAAATTAATTTTTGACGGGTAATTTACCTTCGGCTGGTGTTGATTCGGTTGGGGTGTTTGTTGATGGTTTTGCTTTACTGTTCTCAGTTTCCTCTTTTGTATTAGCTGACTGAGTTTGTGTTTGTGTTTGCGTTGCAAAACCATCCAAACGAACATAAACAATACGTTGTTGACCACGATCGCATGAACCAACAATTTTACCTTCGATTTGTTGTTCTGATTTATCAGATGGTTCAAGTTTTAACTGAAATTGTGAAGGTTCAACACCGTTATTTTTGATTTTTTCAGCAATATTAGCACTAATTTCATCACAATTTGAAGCTACTGCCAACATGGGTAAACTAAGTAAAAATACACCGATTAATTTTTTCATTTTCTTTCCCTTTTGACGGTTATTTGATTTTTGGATGCATTATAAAACTATCTATTAGTCTGTCTATCTTCTTTTAAGATGTACTTAAAAATAATCTGCTAGCTTAATTGCCAGTTTCAAAAAACTATCATTTTGTCGATAATATTAAAGTAAATCGATTAACTTGATTTATTCACTGTACAATTTGATAAGTATTTAACAAACCTGTTAATAACTAAATAACATTTTAATTATTAAATATTTTTTTAGCTGATTAAATATTAATCTGTACAATTTTCGATTTAATTTGATAACAAAAAAATCTTTTTTGCAATTCTTGTTGAAATTTACTATCAACTCCAACAACAAAAATGCTATCCCAAAAGCAATAATTTAAACGCAACTAATTACCTGTTACATAATGCTCTTAATAAATTATAGAGCAGTAAAAAAGGCAATTAACCCAAAAATTACGCCTGGTGAATTAGCAATTGCTAGTGGCCAATCTTTCTTTTCTTGTAGCAGGCCATAACAGACCCAAAGCGAGCAGTTAATGGAAGCGGCTAATGGTTGAATTGGATTTGTTTTCAATCCATGCAAATTATCGATGATTTGTGGAATATAAGAAACATACATCCCTAATGACGCCACTGTAGCGATAATACCCAAAATACGAAAAGCCTTAGATGAAAGATGCAAAATAGTCTCCTAATATCGTTTATGGTTTTCACCTGATGCTTGTAATTATAACGATTCAGAATAGTGGCAGTAAACTAACATATTTGGTTCAATGGTAAAGTAAAATAAAAAAAAGGTAAGTAATTAGCCAATTTTTGATTAAGCCATAATGTTATTTATAAGTGATTTTACATTTATTCATAATGTTATAAAAATTTGTCATTTGTTAGCATTGCGTTACAAAAGCAAATAACAAGAAAAAACTAATTTCAATAATTGGTTAAAAGGTGATATTTTGCTCAATTGCCTATTGAGCTTTTTTGAGTGTGGTTTATTTGCGGATAATTAAAAAAGGGGGCTTAAGATATTTATTCACTTTATGACTTAATAACTACTGAATAAACCTGTTGATAACTACGTAACAACATGATTATTAACGTATTTATTGAAAAGATTAAATATTAAACGACCATAAAATTAATTTTATTTTATCTAAAAAAGCAAGTATTTTTATCATTTTTTTGAGATTATTTGCTGTTCAAAATGCCCATAACTTAATCTAATTGTCCCTAAGTTATCACCAAAGTCAGTCCCTTGCGATACCGTTACACCTTTTGATAACAGTTGGTTAAGTAAGGCTAATTCCTGCGCTACCGTTTTTACAGGTAAATGCGCATATAAATGAAAGCCACCTAGTGGAGGTTGATAAGTAATCTCACCACCGAAATAGCAATCCAACCAATACATTAACTGCTCTGCTCTGCTTTGTAACGTTTCCCGTAGCTGTTGTTGATGGACAGTGTGATGATGCTGTAGATATTCTTGAGCTAATAATTGCGGCAATATACTTAACCCCGAATCAATGTGTTGCCGAATATTGGACAGATTTTTGATAATATTACGCGGTGCTACCATCCACCCAATACGGATATTTCCCCCTATATATTTTGATAGCGATCCTAAATAGATAACTTGATTATGCTGATCCCATTTTTTTATGGGCAATACTGGCAAATTAGGTTTAAACGCTAAACTGCTATAGGCATCATCCTCAACAATACCAATACATTGCGAACGGCAAAATGCAAGAATTTCCTGTTTTCGTTTATTACTCATAACAAAGCCCATTGGGTTTTGAAATATAGGATTCAAAAATAACCATTTTATTTGATGTTGTTGTACGCAATTTGCTAGGCTTTCAAGAGTAATACCTTCATTATCACATTCAATACCATATAAACGTAATCCAGCAGCCTGAAACAAAGGTAAGGAGTAAAAATAGGAAGGAGATTCAATTCCAACTGTATCACCTGGCTTAAGTAAACCCTGTGTAATAAGAAATAACGACTGTTGCGTGCCGGATGTAATTAAAATTTCGTTAATATCAACTTGCATAGAAAACTGCGTTTGCATGTAAGTTGCAATTTGAGCTTTAAGCGATGGTAAACCTAATTGTAATGCATCGCTGTTTTTTTCATGCATAATCAATTCATTTAACGAGGTATTAGGTAGCTGTAGTTTGGGAATTAAATTGGTTGGCAAATCACCATTAGCCAGATCGCAAATATGCACTTGTTGCGCACGTACTTGTGCCACTTTTTGTTGATAAAATGATTTATTATCTCGATAAAAATGGGCAGGTAAACGCCAATTGATCGATGAATAAGTTTGTACGCCCCATTTTTTATTATTGACATAAGTACCACTGCCTCGACGTCGAATTAGTATGCTTCGTTCAGTCAACAGCTCCAATGCATGTACTACAGTTGAGCGGTTAATCTGTAACATTTTGGCTAGATCCCTTTCTGAAGGTAACCTTTCGCCAGCAATCAAAATTCCTTGCTCAATATAATATTCAATTAAGTGAGTCAATTGTTGAAAAAGTGATCCTTCAAATTGAGTTAGTTTTTGTTTTTGCCACATATTTTATTTTTAAATACTTGTTTTTTTTAGAAAATACGTTAAAAATCAAATAAAATCAATAGTCTACCTGAACGATTTTTATAGTAACACCAATAAACCTAAAATTGGATGGTTTTATTATAGTCCAATTGGCTGTTTCGTCTAACTGTTTCTTTTTGAATAATACTTTTCAAACAAGGCCAATTTTCAACTAGGAGTAAAAAATGAATCAAATTACAGGAACACAGACCGTTAAACGTGGTATGGCACAAATGCAAAAAGGTGGCGTAATCATGGATGTTGTTAATGCTGAACAAGCTAAAATTGCCGAACAAGCTGGTGCAGTTGCGGTAATGGCTTTAGAGAGAGTACCGTCAGATATTCGAGCTGCTGGTGGTGTCGCTCGAATGGCAGATCCTACTATTGTTGAACAAGTCATGAATGCAGTTAGTATACCGGTCATGGCTAAGGCACGTATTGGCCACATTGTTGAAGCACGTATTTTAGAATCAATGGGGGTTGATTATATTGACGAAAGCGAAGTACTAACCCCAGCCGATGAACAGTACCATCTTCTAAAAGATGAATTTACCGTGCCTTTTGTTTGTGGCTGTCGTGATTTAGGTGAAGCACTACGTCGAATTGGTGAAGGAACATCAATGTTACGTACCAAAGGCGAACCAGGAACAGGGAATATTGTTGAAGCTGTTCGCCATATGCGTAAAGTAAATGAGCAAATCCGTTTGGTCACAGGAAAATCAAAAGATGAGCTAATGACTTTTGCTAAAGAAATTGGCGCACCTTATGAGCTTGTATTACAAGTAAAACAACTAGGTAAGTTACCAGTTGTAAATTTTGCCGCTGGCGGCGTTGCTACCCCCGCCGATGCGGCACTTATGATGCAATTGGGTGCCGATGGTGTTTTTGTTGGATCGGGCATTTTTAAATCTCAAAATCCAGAAAAGTTTGCCAAAGCCATTGTGCAAGCTACTACTTATTTTGATGATTATCCACGATTAGCCGAATTATCAAAAGGATTAGGCGAAGCCATGAAAGGCATTGAAATCAGCACACTTGCTCAATCAGAAAGAATGCAAGATCGAGGTTGGTAATGGCAAAATCATCCAAAATAAGCAATGTTAAGTACATTGGTGTGCTCAACTTACAAGGAGCAGTTAGTGAGCATATTTCGATGCTAAATAGTATCGATAATGTACAATCAATACTAGTTCAGAAACCCGAACAATTAGCTAATTTAGATGGTTTAATCATTCCCGGCGGAGAGTCGACCACAATTAGTCGATTAGTTAAACAAAATGGGCTTTTAACGCCCATTCAACAATTTGCCAAACAAGGAAAAGGAATCTTAGGTACTTGTGCTGGACTAGTGCTCTGTGGCAAAACGACAACTCATAACGAGGTCGAATTATTAGATTTGATGGATATTTGCGTTGAACGCAATGGTTTTGGTCGGCAAATTAACAGCTTTGAAACAATGTTAGAGATACCAAATATTGGTGAGCAAATTCCAGCAGTATTTATTCGTGCGCCTTATATAGCCAAAGCCGGTGAGCAAGTCAATCAGCTAGCTTTTATTGATAATCATTGTGTGATGGCACAGCAAGATAATATTTTGGTTTGCTCATTTCACCCCGAACTAACCGCCGATAATCGAATTATGCGTTACTTTGTTGAAAAATATTGTAATTGATTGATTAATATTTATTTTATGTTATTGATAATGGATTATTAATGACTAGCTTAAGTGTTCTATAAAATTTTTGAACACAGCTAATAACCATAGCCAGCTATTCTGTCAGTAGACATCTATTGCTCTCGTCTGAGGGCTTTTTTAATTTATATGGCACCTACTCAGCGGTAAGCCTAGCCAGGCGAGGGACATTCAGAAACATATTTTTCTAAACCGCCTACTCGGCGGTAAACTCAATTTAATTGTTCGACCTTTTAATTCCGACTTTCTAAACCGCCTACTCGGCGGTAAACTAATAAACCTCAGCACGCTTACTGGGCGTTGTTTTCTAAACCGCCTACTCGGCGGTAAACAATGCAATGGTAACAAAGGGAACCACGATACATTTCTAAACCGCCTACTCGGCGGTAAACTCGGCATACCGTCAATTGATTTGAGCGTGTCGTTTCTAAACCGCCTACTCGGCGGTAAACGGACGATAAAAGTCCTGCTGTTTTTGAGTTTTTTTCTAAACCGCCTACTCGGCGGTAAACCGAAAGAGCTCGGAAGAGCTAAGGCTTATAATTTTCTAAACCGCCTACTCGGCGGTAAACTAACTCAAGCGCAAAGCATTTATTCAAAAGTGTTTCTAAACCGCCTACTCGGCGGTAAACGAAATGCTCGGCAGTTTATCAGAAATTTCAGATTTCTAAACCGCCTACTCGGCGGTAAACTTTCTAAAGTTTTAACCCGAAAAAATGCTCACTTTCTAAACCGCCTACTCGGCGGTAAACTATGTAATTGTACTTTTTAGGAGGCGTAATATTTTCTAAACCGCCTACTCGGCGGTAAACAAGTGCGCCAGTTCGAACTGGACGCTTGAGGCTTTCTAAACCGCCTACTCGGCGGTAAACAGGTAATACCGTATTTACCTTTGTTAACGATGTTTCTAAACCGCCTACTCGGCGGTAAACAATTTTGACCCCACAAATCAATTAAACCATTCTTTCTAAACCGCCTACTCGGCGGTAAACTAGAATCCGATATACTATAAATCTTGTTTCGCAAAAGACAAATAGGATTTTTGCTTTTAAAAACCCTTTTTTTAGAACTTTTTTAGTGTGTTGTTTTTATTCTATTTTATTTATTATTAAAAAAAAGGGTTAGCACAAGTTTGATCTTTTCAAAATGAGTGAAATTATCTGTTCAAAAATTCATTTCTTAACTCACCATCCAAATTATTTAAAATTTTCAAACTTTCACTAATAACCATTTGGCTTTAACAACTAAGATTAAATATGAGTATTAATATGAATTAATACAAATAAATCGCTTTAGTTTGCCGCTTCAAGCCGATAACTGTTATAATCTTTGCTATTATTTTCAATGTTGGATCACCTACTATGTATATCATCTACGGTATCAAAAACTGCAACACGATGAAAAAAGCTTTTACTTGGCTTGATGATCATCATGTAAGCTATCAATTTCATAATTATAAAACCGATGGGCTTTCAGAAGAGCTATTGGATGCTTTTTTACAATTGATTGATTGGCAAAGCTTGCTCAATACACGGGGTACTACTTGGCGTAAGTTAGATGAATCTGTTCGTGCTGAGGTTAATAATACTCAAACAGCTAAAAAGATTATGTTAGCCAATCCATCTATTTTAAAACGCCCTTTACTTATCGATGGAAAGCGTGCATTGTTGGGCTTTTCAGAGGAACTTTATTCACAATTTATTTTGCAATCTAAATAAAAAATCGAGACCACTATGACTGAACCTGTTATTGCACTGACTCAAGCACTCATCGCCGAAAAATCAATAAGTCCTGACGATAAAAATTGTCAAAAAATGATTATTGAACAGCTAAAACCGCTCGGTTTTACTATTGAAGAAGTTAATATTGGAAAGACCAAAAATTTATGGGCTTATCATGGCAAGGCTAACAGCAAAACCTTAATGTTTGCTGGACATACCGATGTCGTACCAGCTGGTGATGAAAGCAAATGGCTTTATCCTCCTTTTTCGCCAACCATTGATGAACAAGGCGTGCTTTATGGACGTGGTGCATCTGACATGAAAAGTGGCGTTGCTGCCATGGTTTGTGCGGCTGAAGATTTTGTTAAGCAACATCCAAATCACGCTGGGCGAGTAGCTTTTTTAATTACATCAGACGAAGAGGCCGATGCAACCGATGGCACTGTTAAGGTTGTCGATTTGCTAATGAAGCGTCAAGAACGTGTTGATTATTGTATTGTGGGCGAACCGTCAAGCGATGCTGTACTTGGCGATCAAATTAAAAACGGTCGCCGTGGTTCACTAACAGCTAATTTAATTGTGCATGGTATTCAAGGTCATGTGGCTTATCCTCACCTTGCCGATAACCCTGTCCATCGTTTTGCACCTGCATTAAATGAATTGGTTAGCACAGTTTGGGATAAAGGCAATCAGTATTTTCCTCAAACAACTATGCAAATTGCCAATATTAATGGCGGTACAGGTGCTGAAAACGTTGTGCCAGGTGATCTAAGTGTGCAATTTAACTTTCGCTATAGTAGTGAATTAACTGATACGATAATTAAAGCGCGCGTTGAGCAGATTTTACAAAAACATAATTTGAACTATACGTTATCTTGGCGATTATCAGGACATCCTTTTTTAACACCACAAGGCGATTTAACTAACGCTGCTGCAAGTGCTATTAAGGAATTTACCAACATTGATACCAAGCTATCGACCAGCGGCGGTACTTCAGATGGACGCTTTATTGCTAAGATGGGCTGTCAAGTGATCGAACTAGGTGTATTAAATAAGACTATTCACAAAGTCAACGAAAACGCCAACTGCAAAGATATAATTACCTTAACTGCAATTTATTACCGCATATTGGAAAAATTACTGTTGGTATAATTGTGGCACAATTGTTGTTGACCTAGCAACTATAACTTGGCGATTGCGATTTTAACCTAAGAGGAAGTACGATGGAGTGGCTTAAAGATTACTGGTGGATAATTGTGGTTATTTTAATTGGGATTTTTATTAATACCATTAAGGCGCTGAATCGACTAAGTTATAAAGCGTATCTTGAAAAAAAGAAAGGGATAAAACCTATCCCTTATCAAGATGATGACGACGATTGGTCATCAACAAATTCGGCGAAGAAAAAATAACTCTCTGCTTAACGAAAGTCTTGGCTACTACTGTCAAATAAGGCTTGATGACGGTAGCGATCAACCCACATTGCCGTTGCGCCACATACCGCAATAGGCATAATAATTAAATTAAGCAATGGCACCATGGTAAAAAAGCTGACTATCATACCAAAAGTTAAGTTATCTACCCGATCTTGCTTGAGTAATTCACGCATACGGTGAAAAGTAATTTTGTGGTTATCAAAGGCATAATCAGCATATTGGATATTAATTTGCCAAGCGGTAAATAAAAACCAAACCACTGGCGTTACTGATTGCCCAATAACAGGAATAAAATAAGTTAGCAGTATCGGAATTGCCCATAATAAATAGTTAAGTAGTTTTTGTAGTTCACGTTTAAAAATACGAGGAAGATCCTTAATAAGACTTATCCACGACATATCTGCTGAGGGGTTCTCCGTTAACTGTGCTTCAACCTGTTCAGCTAACAAGCCATTAAACGGAGCTGCTATGATATTGGTTACCGTACTAAAGAAATAACAAAACAAAACAACCAATGCTAAAATAACAATAAAAACAATAATATATCCAAGCCAATGTAACCAACTTGGCATATACGACACTCCCCAATCAACCATGCCCGAGATAGCCGTAAAGAACCAATAAAATAATGCTGACATAATCACAACATTGGCAATTAATGGTAAAAAAACAAATCGCTTAATACCTGGACTAAACGCCAATGACCAACCTTTAAAAAAATACTCAATACCTGTCGTGGGTTGATTTTTTGGATTTTGAGTTTGTTTTTTTGAATGGCGATGTTGTGCTTGGTTTTCTAATTTATTTTGCGTCACATTCGATTCCTTTTTAATTAAAACGAATTATGTTAAAACTAGTTAGGTAAAAATTAAGTTGAACTTAAACATAATAACTATTGTAAACATAGCCCTTGGTAACCTGCAATGATAATCAGCTATCTTTATTATTGGTTTTTTCGTCAAAAAGCACATTATTGCCATTATTTACTAACTCTGAATCGCTAACTTGAATTGCTAACCATGTTTTGATCTCTTGCTTGATGGTTTGCATTAATGCATTTTTTCCTGCAAGTTGATATGAACTAATGAGCAAAGATTGGTTGTTTTTGCTTTTTATTAGTGCTGATAACACAGGCAATGTTAGTTGTTGCTGTGGTTGCGATTGTTGATGCGTTTGATTATAGCGAACTAATCGACACAGTGTGGCATAAGTGGCTTCAAACGGTCGATGATAGTAAGCAAACCCATTTAGTTCATCAAAATCGTAGGCGTCTAAATCTTGTGTTAATTGTGACTTATCTTTACTCTCAATCATCTCAGTAAATGGTAAATCAATAATATCTTTGAGCCAATAAACATTACGCTGTAATTTTTGTTTTAATTTAATGATTAGATTTCGTCCTGAATCGGTTAATGGCTTTAACGCCATAACTGAATAACTACCACTATTTGCCTGTTTATGACTACTGACATGCACCAAAACAAATCCACAAGCAATCCAAAATTGGTAATTAGACGGGGTATAAGCAAAACTAACCGATAAAAAGTCGATATTCTGTGCTTTAGCATCTTCAAAGATAGTTTGCACAAGTTGCCTTGCTATATTTTGTCGCCGATAGGCACTAATAACCGCTATACGATTAATCCGAATTGAGCGCAATTTAGCCGCCTGCTGCTCACCTGCATGGGCGACTAACGACTGTGCGACCAAATTACCTTTTGGTCGACGTGTACCTTGCCACACTTCGGTTATTAAACTATCTGGCAAGTTACCTTCAACAACAGTGAGTGCGGCAGCTATTTGATTATGGTTAGCTGTTGCTTGCCAAATTGTCAAATTTTGCGCATCAAACAAGCGTCTTAAATCAACTAACGTAGTTTGGTAATGTGCTATTTTCAATAAATAAAATATCGATCTTAATATATCAACATTATTACGTTCAACTTTTGAATTTTGGATTGATGATGAGCTTACATCAAAATAATCGCTTTTTGTTAATAAACCATTAAGTAACAATCGATCGCTAAATTGCTCTAGCATATCGCCTGCCTGCCAGCGGATGGGGCTAAATAGCTCAAAATATTGATATGCTTTATTTGATAACAATTTCAACAAAAAGCCCTGTCCTGTACCCTCATACCCATCAGCAGTCGTTGTTAATAATACTCGAGTGTTATTTGCTTTAGCTAGTTTTAACAATTTTTCCAGCATGGGAAGTGGGATCATGGCAGCTTCATCAATAATTAAATAATCGGCAACAGTAATACATGATTGAGCAATTAATTCATCTGGGGCAAAAAATGGGGTATCGGACTTAGCAAAAGCAAAAAAGGTGGTCAGTGCTGATTTATTTGGTGCTGTCACAATACAACGTTGGTAATGGCTAAATAACCCAGCTAGTGCCGATTTACCGCGTCCACGTTTAGCGACTAATACGTTAATAGGCTTAGTGCTATTTAATAATTGTTTTAAAGTTGCTTGTTGCTCGGCTAAATCACAAACGTTATCAATAATAACTTCAGGCAGGGATATCTTGGAGGATATAACCTGTTTTGATGAAATTTTAGGATAAATTGATAAACCAAATTCAGTTAAAGTCTGTATTAAATGTGCAACGAAATTAGGCACATTAATGGGCATTTGGCTTTCGTTCCAGCGTAAGCTATCTTGATCATGCCAAGTAGACAGATTTTTAGGCAATAATAAAACCAATATACTACCTTTAACTAACGTGCCAACAAGCATAGCAAAGGCATCAAGATTAAATCCTACCGTTGCATCAAAAATAGCATGTCGATACTGCTGCCCTAACAACTGTTTAGTTTGATTGGGCGGTATTACATCAGAAATTAATGTATTGGGTAAATAACTAGAAAGTTCGGAGTGAGATGTAACCGTTAACCAATCACCTGAGTAATGACAAATAGTCTGGCTAAGTTGCTCGAATAACTGTGTGGCTTCACCCTGTAACACCCATAGCGTTCTTGTGCTGTTGGGATACTTGTGCATAGGTTAACTTTTTCCAATTAACAACGACAAAATACCTGCAGCAATCAGAGGACCAACAGGAATACCTTTGAAAAAAGCCACACCAATTAGCGTACCAATAATTAAGCCATTAATAATCGTGGGGTGTGCACCAATGAGAGATATACCTCGGGTACCAAGCCACGATACTAAAATTCCAACAAAAATAGCTAATATAGATTGCCAAGTGGTAAATGATTTAGCAATATCGCCTATTTTTAACGAGCCATCAGCTAAAGGCACCATCATTGCGGAAGTTAAAATAACAATACCAATTGTTAAGCCATATTGATTTAAAAACGGAAAATAAGTGGCAAGCGGAGTTAATTTAAACAGTAACAATAACAGCACTGCAAATGTCACGGTGTTATTATGTGTTAAATAACACAGTGCCGCTAACCCCAAAAGTAGAAAAAAAGAGATATCAAACTGTGCAAACATTACAAAGGAACACCAATTCGTTTTGCTACTTCTTCATAGGCTTCAATCACACCGCCCAAACCTTGGCGAAAGCGATCTTTGTCCATTTTTTTCATTGTCTCTTTTTCCCACAAACGACAACCATCAGGAGAAAACTCATCACCCAAAGTGATTTCGCCTTTAAATAATCCAAATTCGAGTTTGTAATCAACCAATATTAGTCCTGCTTTATCAAACAAATCAGTCAAAATCGTGTTAATTTTAAAGCTAAGTTCTTTCATTCTAGCAAGTTGATCATCGCTAGCCCAACCGAAAGCCTTGCAGTGTGATTCATTAACCATTGGATCATGCAATGCATCGTTTTTTAGAAATAATTCAAACGTAGGAGGATTTAAAACTTTACCTTCTTCAACCCCTAAACGTTTAACTAAAGAACCCGCGGCTCGATTACGTACCACACACTCAACAGGTACCATTTGCAACTTTTTAACTAGCACTTCATTGTCAGATAATAAGGCTTCAACTTGAGTTGGAATGCCAGCTTCACGCAATTTGCTCATAATAAAATAGTTAAATTTATTATTAACCATTCCTTTACGATCTAACTGTTCAATACGCAATCCGTCAAACGCCGATGTATCATTACGAAACTCAAGAATTAATAAATCAGAGTTTTCGGTGGTATATACTGTTTTAGCTTTACCACGATAAAGCTCAGCCAACTTTTTCATTTTTATAACCTTATATCAATTGCCAATAAATAATTAAGGAGCTATTCGCTCCTTAAATTCCAAACTTACTCTTGATTTGCACCGCTTACGGCTGTTGCTGTTTTTTTACCTTCGGTATTTTCTTTTTCAGCCTCTTTATCTTGTGCTTTTCGTGGTACAGCCCGAACTGAATCAGGTGCAACATCATCCATTATGTCATTGAATAAACTTACAACATAGCGTTGCACTTCAATTGGTTGCGAAATTAAATCTTCAGTACCACGGGTTAATGAGGTGATTGAAATGGTGATTGTTTCAGTATCGCCAACCAAGTTTCGTGTCATTGAATAAGTGGCTTCAACGGCTCGATTTTCGTCTGCACGCACCATAAAGGCTTTATTGGTTTTAATGCTGTTATTATCACGGCTAGCGATAAAGATATTTTTTTTATTTAGACTATTAGGAATACGATCCCAGACATTATTGCTTAATGGCACATTAAAAGTGACCGAACCGTTATTATAAATCGCAAATGCATCTTGAATAGTTGGGATCGGTAAAATTGGTGGTCTAATATCAAGTTTTTTACCTAATTCGCCTTTAACCTCAGTTTTAACAACATAAAAATCGCCACTTTCCGCAGGCACCGAAACACCTTCAGGAATAATTAACGGTTTTAACGTAGGTGATTTAAGGTAATCTTCATTACCTTCAACTTCACGCTTATAATTTTGATCACTACCACAGCCAACAAGAAATAAAGAAGTCACAACGGTTAAAACAGCTGTTTTTTTAATGACGTTACCTTTAAATAAGGTTAAGTTTAATGTTCTGTTTAATGTGCTATTTAACATAAATATCTGCTTTTAAAATTAAAGGTTATATTACAATAAATTCGCGTCTTTTAACGCTTGTTCAACCGCAGGAATTGACGATGTGCTCAATGAGACCATTGGTAATCTAATTGTTGCATTTTGCGTTAAACCTAATCTTGCACAAGCCCACTTAGCTGGTGTTGGGTTGGGTTCAATGAACAAATTGTGATGCAAAGCCATTAAAGTATCGTTTAAATTGCGGGCTTCTTGAATTTGATTATTAGCCACAAGCTTACACACAGTCGCAACCGCCTTAGCTGCAACATTAGCTGTAACAGAAATAACGCCATCGCCACCTAAAATCATAAAATCTAAAAAGGTTGAATCATCACCACTCAATAATTTAAAATCAGGTCCAACCAATTTTCGAGTAGGATAAACTCTTGAAAGATCGCCTGTTGCATCTTTTAATGCAACAATATTTTTGATTTTAGCTAACCGACCAACAGTTTCAGGCTTGATATCACTACTCGTACGGCCTGGTACATTATATAAAATCTGTGGCAACTCCGTACTTTCGGCAATAGCTTTAAAGTGCTGATACATACCTTCTTGTGTCGGTTTATTATAATAAGGTGCAACCGTTAAACAGCCTACGACGCCAATATTTTCGACCTTACTGGTTAATTCTATAGCCTCCTTCGTTGCGTTTGCGCCTGTGCCAGCAATAATGGCAATGCGCCCATCAGCATAGTCAATTGTTCTTTTAATTACATCAATATGCTCATGGTGATCAAGTGTTGCTGACTCGCCTGTTGTACCAACCGAAACAATACCCGATGTTCCATTTGCAATATGATATTCGACCAATTTTTTTAAGCTTACGTGGTCAACGTTTCCTTTTGTATCCATGGGAGTAACAAGTGCGACCAGACTTCCTGTAAACATAAAATGACCTCTCACATAATTGGTTTATAACACAACGTAAAGAATAAAAATCTGCGGATAAGTATGCGATATTTCTAGACTAAATTCAACTTTTGTTATACAGGATTATCAATATCGACAAAAATAACCTCAACACCGTAACAGCTCGCTAACCATTCACCCAATTTTTTAATACCGTAACGTTCGGTAGCATGGTGTCCAGCAGCATAAAAATTAATACCATATTCACGTGCAATGTGGATAGTGCGTTCAGACACTTCGCCAGTAAAAAAAGCATCCACTCCCATTAATGCTGCTTGTTCAATATAATCTTGCCCTCCACCACTACACCATGCAATACGATTAATAACTTGCGGAGCATTATCTCCACAAAATAGTACTTGTTGTTGGTTATTGTGTAATACTTGCTCAAGTTGGTGTTTAAATTGTAAAGCGGTAAGTGGCGTGTTTAATGTACCAGTAAAAAGCAGATCGGTAATGTCATTGCGTTTATCGACTGAAATACCCAACAAGTTAGCCAGTTCAATATTGTTGCCCAAAACAGGATGACCATCTAATGGCAAGTGATAACCATATAAATTAATATCGTTAGTTAACAGTTTTTTAATCCTTTGATATTTAATACCTGTAATGGTTTGTGGTTCACTCTTCCAAAAATAACCATGATGTACCAGAACTGCGTCAGCTTTTAATTCAACCGCCTTATCTAACAATAACTGGCAAGCAGTCACTCCTGTAACAATTTTATTCACTTGCTTGCGCCCCTGCACTTGCAATCCATTTGGCGCATAGTCACGATAACAACTAATTTGTAGCTCGTTATTAATAATTTGTTCTAATTCAAAGTTGTGCATTATTCGCTCAGTTTTAATATTGTTTAATAATAATTGATGATTATAATCACTTTAACCAATAATCGCACCTACTCATTCGTTTAATGTAATTTGAATAAAACTACTGTATTGGCTTTTTACAAAGATTAACAAATTGAATACAAACTCTTGTAGCCAATACTAGGCGAACTAGTTAAAAGCTGGCATAATAGCACTTTTTTTGATAGATAAGAAAAATTAACGTGCCGAACGCCAAATTATGTGAACGCTTTCGAGGGTTCTATCCTGTTGTAATTGATATTGAAACATCAGGATTCGATCCAAAACTCAACGCTATTTTAGAAATCGCCGCTATCACTTTAAAAATGACCTCTGATGGCTGGTTAGAGCCTGATCAATCCTTACAATTTAATGTCGAACCATTTAGCAGTGCAATTTTAGAACCATCAGCCCTTGCTTTTAATGGCATCGATCCTGATAATCCACTTCGTGGTTCTGTTAACGAAAAGCATGCCTTAGAGGAAATTTTTAAAATGGTTAGATCTGGCATAAAAGCTAGTGAATGTACTCGAGCAGTGATTGTTGCTCATAACGCACACTTTGATCATAGTTTTTTAATGGCGGCTGCTGAACGCACAGGCATAAAACGCAACCCATTCCACCCATTTGCTACCTTTGACACTGCGTCACTCAGTGGTTTGGTTTTTGGCCAAACAGTGCTCGCCAAAGCCTGTCAAGCAGCGCAAATCACATTCGATCATAAGCAAGCTCACAGTGCGCTATATGATACACAAAAAACGGCAATACTTTTTTGTAAAATTGTTAATCGACTTAAATCACTTGGAGGATGGCCTTTGGCAGTTACAGATTCTGATGTAGATACAAAAATCGAAAAAGATTTAGATAATAAACAACAATATGAACAGTAACAATTTCAAAAGTAAACAGTATTAATTTACAAAAATAAAAAAGCGCGCCTATTTTGCGCGCTTAATTTACCATACTGCATTAAATTAGGATTTATACTTTTCCGCAGTTTGCTTAATAAGCGTTTGCAGTTCGCCTGTTTGAAACATCTCTAACATAATATCACAGCCACCTACTAATTCGCCTTCAACCCATAATTGTGGAAACGTTGGCCAATTAGCGAATTTAGGTAATTCGGCACGAATATCAGGGTTTTGTAAAATATCAACGTAAGCAAACGCTTCACCACATTGCGACAAAACCTGCACCGCCTGAGCCGAAAAGCCACAGCTTGGCAATTTTGGCGAACCTTTCATATATAAAATAATCGGGTTATCGGCAATTTGTTTTTTGATTTTGTCGAGTGTTGTCATTTCAGTCGTCATGCATTTTCCTTGGAAATTTATTGTAATAATGCGAGCTATTTTACCGTACAATTTTGCTTGTTCCTACTGGTATCTTATAACCAAGCTACTTAATGGGGATTTTTAGAGCAAATTATGGAGGCGTTATTTTTTTAAACAATTAAAATAAAAATAATAAAACCAACCTAATCCCTGACGTTTTTTTGCTGGAAAAAGTGGGTTTTACTGGATTTACCTTTGTAAGACTCCTCTTTGTCGGTTCGTGCGCCACCTGCTTACACAGAAAGCGCTTACTTTAATTCGTTATCTTTAATTAACCTATCACTCTAGGATTAAGAACTAAGTGCTAAGGAGTTGTACAAATTCCATACGAGGAGAAACTTGGAAAAAGACCCATCACGCTACCATTTCCATTTACAACGAATGAATCATCACCTGTCCAGTACTCTCCGAAGCGGTTGAAGTTTGTATCACGGTAACCGGCCAACAGCCCCCATTCCGCAAAAAATCCTGCCCCTATTCGGCGCTGATAATGATTACCTGTTGATGATGGCGTAGCACCGACAGCTCCATTACATCGCCTATCTGAATTCAAACCAAAACACACAGCATTAGTCAGATCCTTTACCTGTGGTATACGATATCCTAACCCCCTACACCAATCGTCTTGCTCAAAAGAATACGCTCCTTGATCTCCTCTGTGAACAAACCACTTTTGTAATACAAATGCATATCTTACTATCTCATTACCGCTTCTATCTCTCCCCACTAATACGAATTCCCAAGGTAACCTTGGTACAGTAATTCGACGCGGATAAGGATTATACCATTGAAATCTAGCCTCTGGCCCCTTTAGAGTAACACGTGTTACCATTTCTTTAGTCCATCTATCGTTTGTCATTGTCCTTTTTACGGTGACGGTTATTCCATCATGCGTGACTGGTGTCCATGTCAATTGATCTGGATCAACTCCCTTTATCGCTAAATCAAAAAATAATCCATCAGCCCCTGTGGTTGGAAAATTAGATTTTGGATCTGATTGAATGGGAAATCCCTCTTTTACATTCCATGCGTCAATAGGGCCTGCAATTGATCTGTACCCCAATCCTTATTTGGCCTTACATAACTAATAGCTGGTATAAAAGGTTCATCTGGTAATGGTTCTGATGGTAATATTATGGCATCACTACGATAATTATTCGCTCAACCACTTGTGCTAGCCAATGCCTCTAAACTCCATAAATAGGGCAATAATAACAGCCCCAACACCAACAAAATTTTTCGGAACAACTTCGATGATGAGTTGAGAGATAATTTGGAAAATATAAATGAGTTTCGTGCAAAAACTCGTCGGATAAAATTATTTGATAAATTTAAGGCATAGGTTTGCCAGTGCCTTGTGCCTTGTGCCTTGTGCCTTGTGCCTTGTGCCTTGTGCCTTGTGCCTAAAATAATAATGCATTTTATTTCGCCTGTTAAGTAATTATTTGTTTTATTTATATTTTTATAATCATTAGCTTATTTAATAAGCATGTTTTCCTATAACGATAGAAGTATAACCATTTAAAAAATAGTTGGCTAGTTTTTTAGCGAATTTTTTGTAAAGAAATGTAAAGATGAAAACAATTCAGCCTTAGATAGGAATAAATTATCATAAATATAAAGTTATATTTATGATAATTTAGATTTTGTGGGATTATTAATATAGGTAATAACGTTTGAGTTAGTAAATTTTTATGCTTTCTTCCACTTTAATCATTTTATCCATAATATTCTCCTCGTCCCAAATTGGACAGAAGTTGCCTCAAAAATATAAATAAAAATCATAAGAGAAAATACTTAAGTCAGAAATTTGAGTGTCAAATTCAAACAACAAACAGCAAATTATTCGTTATCTGATACTCATCTTTCTATCAGCAAACTTACTAACACCTAGGCAGGATAAATTAACAAAAAACTTAAAGACATTGAGTCTGCATCATAATGCAAAGGACATAATAATACTCAATAGTACATGGGTAACTGATACAACTTATATTAAAACAGATAAAGATGGTTATATTTTCCCATAATTATCGATTTATATAGACAAACAGTAATGACTAGTCAAACTTGTTATCACATATGTTATGTTTTTAGCAAAATTATATTATACAAAATTTTATGCCTTTCAATTGAAAGAAGCACCTACTTTATTTTCTTTAACTTAATGTAATAATGCGATTATTCCTACAATTAGCTAAATAAAGTGAATAACCGCAATCAATTATCACTAGTGATTTATGGACTTATTATTAATTTTTTGTGTTATGAATGTAGTAAAAAATTTCATCACTTTTAAAATAAGAAGAATAAAAAAATAAATGACGAAAAGGAATACAAATATATAACTCCACAGAATAACAAAAACAAAGAAATCAGTTAGAAAATAATCTGTATCAATAAATAAATAGGCAGCATTATCAAAATCTTCCATAGTTAAATAATTGATACGGAATAAAAATGTACCCAGTCCTAGAATCGATATAATGGCAAATACAAATAATAAAAATTTAATAATTAACGATTTAAATGAAGTTGATTTATTATCTTTAGGACCAAATAGGATCATTTTCGCTGATTTAATAAACATGGTAATAAAAAAAAATAAATAGCAAATTGATGCCAATATCATCACCATACCAGCACTACCAGCTTGTTCACAATTATCAGCTCGCATACAAAATATGTAAAATAACAAAAATACCCCATAACTAATTAATAACTCTTTAATCAATTTCCTATCTTTTACATAATCTTTAATTGTTTCAATCATTCCCTACACCATCTTCTAATTAAATAAACCTATATCAACCTAAGCAGAACTAATGCTAATAATAATTTTATTTTAAATTTAATAAGCTGAAGAATAATGCATTATGTTCTATTTAATTTCAATTATTATTTAATATAAATTTTTATTGTTATTTTGACAAATTTACTAATTTGGAAACAAATTTTAGATGTTAATTGATATATTGATTTAGAATTATGGTCCTTGCTGAACTTAGACCAACGACCAATTGGTTAAGAGTGACACGTATTATTTTAATTTATTATAAATTAATAAAAGAAGATGTTAGCTAATTCGATTACTGTATACTTATTCACTATTTTTTAGTTTACTTTACATTATTTACGGCACAAATATGTCACAACAACATAAGTTTCCTGTTTTTTGGAAACACCCTAAAACCAAAATCCAAGTCGCTAAAGCTCACCTAAATAAAAAATCATTTAATAACCTATTTCATAACCAAGGTGTGTCAATTACTTGGCGTCAGTACATCAGGTTATTATATCTGGCTAAAATACCGCATTAAATCAGTAAAATTCTAGTATATCAAAAAGCAGTATTGGCACCATAAGGCTAGTTTGAGTAAGCAGAGTCGCCTCATGATGCCAGAGATATAGACTATCAAGTTTCATATTAGCAATGTTTTGCAACAATTTAGATTACGAAGTCAACCATGACATAAATACCAGCATCCATAATAATATCGTTCCCAATACGTTAGATTGACAATTTAACCTTATAAGCCTAATGCAATATAAATAACTGATATCGCTTATATTAAAATAAGTGAAGGTTGGTTATATTTGTTGGTGATTATCGATTTATACGGACAAAAATTGATTACTAGGCAAGCTAAGTTTAATTGTTAACAAGTGTAAACCACTATCATGCCAATAATCACTTAAGCTTAAGGGATTGATGGTATATTCGCTATATAAACCCTTAATTTACTAAAAATAGCCAAACAAAAAAATCAACAAAATCAATAAGTTTTCTGTCTGATTTTTATCACTATTAGTTTAAAAAACGAGCCACCTATAAATCTACCATAACATACTAAATATCTTTAAAAAACTGAGTAATATCTTCTTTTTTACACTTGACGTAATTGATAACATTGGCATAATTGCACAATCAACGCTTTATCTGGATCTATCCATGAAATATAAAATAATCAACCTTAGTATTTTCTTTTTAGCTCCGATTAGTGCTTTACCCTCTGCTCAAGCCAACGAAATAATTTGCCCAAGCTCAATAACAATTAAATCTGCTCATTTAGATATTGATAATCTACCTGACGATTGGATAGTTTCTGAAAAGAAAGATGCGTTATTATTGCTTGATGGCTTTGGCGTCTATTCTGACAACCCCGCTAAAAAAATCCAGCAAAAACCAGATGCTGGTATCATTGATGGCAAAGAACATCAAACAACCTGGAACGTAAACACCACTTACGACCAAGGAGGTAGTTGGGTCAGTTGTGATTACAATTATGGTGAAGTAAATCTAATAAAAAAAATCGCTACAACCATGAAAAGTTGCTGGGAAATTGATTCGATGGATCAATTCGATCGATTACACATCACGCTTAAGTGTAGTACTAGTGAATTGCAAGAAGTTAAATAGGTTTTGAATTTTATTGAACGGTATAATTTCGACCCCAGCAGGAATCGAACCGAAAAATTAACCAATTGAACAATATGAATATTTAATACTGAACACTTTAAAATACCGTCAAAAATACCTTCAAAGATTTTTAGTGTATTTTATAAAACAAAACCCTCTATACCGTGAAATAATCGAGGGCTTAAATTGGTGCTTTGACGCGCTAATTATACATCATAACATTGATTTTTTCATCACTATTTCACATCAAAAAATAATCAATATAAAATACCTCGAAAAAGTTCACACTTAACTTATCATGATAACCATAAACTACACACTACCAATTTACATACGTCAAACGCCCGAAGACTTCGAAAATGAAATTACGGGCGAATGCTACATTATCAACAGCGACGACGAGCACAATTATGTGTTCTATCAAACAGTAAAAACGCTATATGATATTGCTGATTTTGTGATGTTAGAAGATGCTGTTGAATATTGTAAGTTGAAGATTGATAGTGTGTTTTGTTAGTTAGTTTTCATCATTGTTAATAATAACTGGATTTAACGTGCTTGGTATCGGCTCTTCATTTTCAATCACTTCAATCACTTCAATAACGGGCATTTCTAATCGAATGTCTATCCAGCGTCCCTCAGTTATGTCAATTGGTTCACCTGCAACAATTTGACAGCTCTCAAAATCAAACTTTTTAGTGTACGTTTTAACTGTAATGGTATTGTTTTCATCAACTGAATACTCAGCAAAGAATTTTTTATTGCCGTTTGCGTCTTCTGGTAATGTGATGTACCAACCGTCTTTTGCAAAGCCTAAACTACCGCTGATTTCGTAATGACCGATATCAATTCGTTTAGCTGTCACACCAGCTGCTAAATCATTCACTAAAGCACAACCTGATTTTTTGAAACCGCCAACTTCCTCAATATTATCATTAGCAAATAATCTTAATATCGGAGATGCTTTTTTTAGAAAACCATTACTGTCTACAGTTGAGTTTCCGCTCGTGATTTGCTCGACCCATGGTTCCCAAGTTTTAGTACCGCCTCTATAGTTTCTAATAAACTGCCGAGCATTTCTGTAAGCAGTGTAGATTTGACAG
>NZ_LZHJ01000017.1:0-1564 GCF_001690815.1 Gilliamella sp. GillExp13
GGGTTACCGCATCATGTGCTTGATAGGCTTGATTAGGTTTTGAGTTTCTTTTTATCTCTCGACTTATTGTCGAAGGATGTCTATTGAGTAGCTGGGCTATCTCTTTTTTATTCTTTCCGGCTTGTAATAATACGAAAATTTGGTATCTTTCCTTCCTAGAAAGGTGATTATAATACATAGCAATCTCCAAACTGTGGTGGTGCGAAGGTGCTAGTATAAATCACCTTTCTACTTTCTTCACTCCACCGTGTTTAAAATTGCACTTCATGTTTGAATCCAGGATTATCAAATTTTTGCAAAGCATCAATTAGAATTGTTTAACCCTGCCATTGGTTTTCCTTTATGAGAATAACTTCATTTATATTTTTCATAAAAATCGTTATATATCTCAACGATATCTTTATTCTCACTCTTTTTACATCTGTTAATAAAAGAATTTTTTAACTCTTTGTAATTCAATTCTAATAGCAATTCTGCAATTCTTCGCTGTTTATTTCACATGTGCCAGATGTTTCTATAAAAATAATATCTCTTCCTAGTGAAAAAACTAAAATACCTGTATCTTCACAAGATATCACTTTAGCCTTGAAAAACATGTTGTTATTAATTAAATAAAAGCCATACCCAGGTATTTTTTCAAGAGTTATATTCTTACCCCACTCAAAAAAATCATCGATTTCTAATTCAATATTATAATATGTGTTTGATAATGATTTACTATTGTCCCAAATCGCAACACCACACCCTAAATCAGATTTGAACTCTACTAAATTCTCGTCTATTTTACTTACTAAAGTAATTTTCATTTTTTTATGGTATTTAATAACTCTATTATTAGTATTCATTACATTATCAACAGGATCTGAATTACATGTTTATTCATGATAATGATGTTTTGTTTGCTTGCTATTTATTTCATGATTGCTATAACAAATACACTATTTTGCATCATGGGACGCGATTCTATCATAATTTGCTAAGTTCTTTCTAGGATGCTTGCTTATTTGAATAAAAACTTAATTTAAATGCAAATTGATATCATAAGGTGTAATAGTCTTTATTTATAGGATTTACTAGCGTTGTTTACAGTAATTTGAGAAACTACTGTAAGGAATATACATAAGAAAACAAAACAAAACTAACGCCTTGTTAGGCTATTTGCCTGAAGCAGATAACAGCAATACACAAGAGACCTGTAAATGCCCCAAACTTAGTACACAACTCACGTAGAAAATTAAGCTGCCTGTTTTAGTGTTTTATACTCAATCGGTGTCATGTTATTTAATGCCTCATGCGGTCTTTCGGTGTTATAAATCGTTAGCCATTCTTCGGTTATTCTCCTTGCTTGTGCTAAGTTGTTAAAAAGATATAAATCGAGTACTTCAGTACGATAGGTACGATTAAATCGTTCAATATAGCCATTTTGATAAGGGCTACCAGGCTTTATATAATCAATGGCTATATCATGTGATTTAGCCCAGTTTATAAAGGTTTTTCCTGTAAATTCTGGCCCATTATCGACCCGTATTTTTAATGGATATCCATGATATTCGGCCAGTTTATC
>NZ_LZHJ01000018.1:0-7544 GCF_001690815.1 Gilliamella sp. GillExp13
TAGCGCAGCTCATAGCTATAGTAACAGAATGATTTTGTTGTAGTTGCTGTGCCCACGTTTTACGGGCCTTTGTGGGCACTAAAGCTTTTTTATGATTTCTTCCTGAAGCTGTGATTTTAAGCTCAGTTCGGCAAACATCTGCTTAAGTTTGCGGTTTTCAGCCTCCAGCTCTTTTAAGCGTTTGATATCCGAAGTTTCCATTCCGCCGTATTTTTCCCGCCATTTATAAAAAGTTGAATTACCCATGCCATATTTACGGCAGAGTTCCTTGACAGGAATACCTGCTTCAGCTTCTTTTAAAATAGCGACGATTTGATGTTCAGTCATTTTTTTCATCATTAAATCCCCTTTTACTTTTATCATAGAGAATTTTCTACTTTTTTGCTGTACTATTTTAGGGGAGAGTTACAAACTGATTATATCTTGTCGATAAGGGAATGGAAAATATTCAGGATATTATTATCGATAAACCGATAAAACGCAGTAAATTAAGGCTAAAATTAGGCAAAGAATATTTTATCTTAAAACGAAAATTTGATTGGTGGCGACATCGTAACGCATATTGCACTGTCGACATAAATAATAATACATGTTGTTATTCACACAAAAAACATCAGTCTGTTTTATTAAGACAACTAAAAGATGTTGATATGTATTTACAATATAACAAAATCACTAATCTTAGATTAGCAATTGAAAAACTTAATGGTTCAATCATTAAGCCTAATCAACGTTTTTCGATCTGGCAAAAAGTAGGACGCCCATCCCAAAAACGGGGATTTTTAGAAGGGCTATCATTACATAATGGACAGATAGGCAAAGATATTGGTGGAGGATTATGTCAATTAGGTAATTTGATTTATTGGATTGTATTACACTCCGATCTTACAATCATAGAACGTTGGCGTCATAGTTTTGATGTTTTTCCCGATATTAATCGAACGATTCCTTTTGCTTGTGGCGCCACCTTATCTTATAACTATGTAGATTTACAGTTAATCAATAAAACCAATAGCACTTACCGGCTTAATCTTTGGCTTGATGATCAATATTTACATGGCGAATTACTTGCTGATACCCCCTTAAGTAATCATTATGAAATCCTAGAAACCGATCATCGTATTGAACAACAATGGTGGGGAGGTTATACCAGACATAATAAAATATGGCAACGTAAAACACATTTAATTGATAACCATGTTGAAGAAAAGCTCATCAGCGAAAACCACGCAATTATGATGTATACCCCATTTATAGCAAATAATGAAGACGAATTGAAAAAGCAATAGTCATTCTGATAACAGATAGTCACTAACTATCTAAGTGATAGTTTGAGAGCTATACTAATAGCCCGTATACTCATGAAATAAAGTAGTTAATAATACCTAATATATGAAAGGAGCAAATTTCATGGCTTATACTTTACCTCCATTACCTTATGCTTATGATGCATTAGAACCTTATATTGATTCTGAAACTATGCATCTGCATCACGATAAACATCATCAAACCTATGTGAACAATGCAAATGCCATTCTTGAAACTTTGCCAGCTGAATTAAAAGAACTTTGCCCTAACACTTTGTTAAAAAATTTAGATAAAGTACCTGCTGACAAAATTACGGGTATTAAAAATAACGTAGGTGGTCATGTTAATCACACTCTTTTCTGGGAACTATTAAAAGTTGGTACTGAACTAAAAGGCGACCTAAAAGCGGCCATCGAAAAAGATTTTGGTTCAGTTGATGCATTTAAAGAAAAATTTGCAGCAGCGGCAGCAACTCGATTTGGTTCAGGTTGGGCTTGGTTAGTATTACAAAATGGTAAACTTGAAGTTGTTTCTACAGCCAATCAAGATTCACCGATAATGGGCGAAAAATTTGCTGGTGTTTCTGGTACGCCGATTTTAACACTAGATGTTTGGGAACATGCTTATTATTTGAAATATCAAAATCGCCGTGTTGATTACATTGGTGCATTTTGGAATGTAGTTAACTGGGATAAAGTTGCTGAGCTATACGCTGAAGCAAAAAAATAACTTGATTGTACTCATATTCTTTTCACCTTAAAAAGTGGCGCCTAGTGCGCCATCTTTTCTTTTCGAGCAATGCTTTATTTACTGAGTCAAAGTCAAAAATAGTAATTGGCAATTGCTAAATTATGCCCAAATCCGCTACAATGGACGCTTGTTTAATAAATCATAAAACAGAGCAACTCCATTTAAATCATGTTTGAAATTAATCCAGTTAAATCAAAGATAGCAGAACTTACCGAACGCACAGCCGTGATTCGGGGGTATCTTTGACTATGATCTAAAAAAAGAACGGCTCGAAGAAGTCAATGCCGAGCTAGAGCAATCCGAAGTATGGGCCGATCCAGAAAAAGCACAAGCGTTAGGTAAAGAACGCGTTGCACTTGATGAAATAATCAATACTATTCATTCATTAACTCAAGGTCTTGACGATGTTGAAGGCTTGCTTGAACTTGCTATTGAAGCTGAAGATCAAGATACTTTCGATGAAGCTAATTTTGAACTTGAACAATTAGAGAAAAAACTGGCTGGACTTGAATTCCGACGAATGTTTTCTGGTAAATATGATAGTGCAGATTGTTATTTAGATATCCAATCAGGCTCAGGGGGAACTGAAGCACAAGATTGGGCAGAAATGTTACTTAGGATGTATTTACGCTGGGCTGAATCAAAAGGTTTTGCAACTGAAGTGATGGAAGTATCGGATGGTGATGTTGCTGGTATCAAATCGGCAACGATTAAAGTATTGGGTGATTATGCTTACGGTTGGTTACGCACAGAAACTGGAGTACACCGCCTAGTTCGCAAAAGTCCATTTGACTCAGGCAATCGACGCCATACCTCGTTTGCTTCTGTATTTGTTTATCCTGAAATTGATGATGATATTGATATCGACATTAACCCTGCCGATCTCCGTATCGATGTATACCGTGCGTCAGGTGCTGGTGGTCAACATGTAAATAAAACTGAGTCTGCTGTACGAATTACTCATATTCCTACGGGTATTGTTACTCAATGTCAAAATAACCGTTCACAACACAGCAATAAAGATCAAGCAATGAAACAGTTAAAAGCAAAACTGTATGAGCTTGAGATGCAAAAAAAGAATGCTGAAAAACAACAAATGGAAGAGACTAAATCTGACATTGGTTGGGGAAGCCAAATTCGCTCTTACGTACTTGATGATTCGCGTATCAAGGATTTGCGTACTGGCGTTGAAACTCGTAATACACAGGCCGTATTAGATGGCGATTTAGATCAATTTATTGAAGAAAGCTTAAAAGCAGGTTTATAAACCGCTTGGTTATAAATAAAAGGTAAAACTATGTCAACAGAGCAGCAAGATCAACAAAACCAAATTGAAGAGTTAAATAATGAACTAAAAGTACGTCGCGAAAAGCTCGCTCATCTTCGCGAACAAGGTATTGCTTTCCCTAATGATTTTCGCCGTGATGCGATTTCTAGTGATCTCCATAAACAATATGGCGATAAAACTAACGAAGAACTGATTGAAAAGAAAATTATTGTAACTGTGGCTGGCCGTATGATGATGCGTCGTATAATGGGTAAAGCCTCGTTTGTTTCTCTACAAGATGTTGCTGGACAAATCCAACTTTATGTTACTCGTGATGATCTCCCTGAAGGTTTTTATAACGAGCAATTTAAAAAATGGGATTTGGGAGATATTGTCGGCGCTAAAGGTTACCTATTTAAGACTAAAACTGGTGAGCTTTCTATCCACTGTGAAGAAATTCGTTTATTAACTAAAGCTCTTCGCCCATTACCTGATAAGTTTCATGGACTTTCAGATCAAGAAATGCGTTACCGTCAACGTTACTTGGATCTTATCACAAATCAAGAATCAAGAGAGACTTTTAAAGCGCGTTCCAAAGTTGTCAGTGAAATCCGCAACTTTATGATTGAAAACCACTTTATGGAAGTCGAAACGCCAATGATGCAGGTAATTCCGGGTGGTGCATCAGCTAAACCATTTATTACGCATCACAATGCGCTTGATTTAGATATGTATATGCGTATTGCGCCAGAACTTTATCTAAAACGATTAGTTGTAGGCGGCTTTGAGCGGGTATTTGAAATTAATCGCAACTTCCGAAATGAAGGCGTATCACCAAGACATAATCCAGAATTTACCATGATGGAAATGTACATGGCTTATGCTGATTACAAAGATCTGATCGTATTAACAGAAACATTATTCCGTCGTTTAGCTATTGCGGTAACAGGTGATGCTGTTGTGCAATATGGTGAACATACGTTTGATTTTGGTAAACCATTTATCAAAATGACCATGCGTGAAGCCATTTGCCATTACCGCCCTGAAACCAATAATGCAGACTTAGATGATTTTGATAAAGCTTGTGCTATTGCACAGTCAATTGGCATTAAAATTGAAAAAGGTTGGGGACTTGGTCGTGTTGTGACTGAAATTTTTGAAGAAGTGGCTGAATCGAACTTAATTCAACCAACTTTTATTACCGAATACCCAGCAGAAGTATCACCGCTTGCTCGCCGTAACGACGAAAACCCATTTGTAACAGACCGATTCGAGTTTTTTATTGGTGGTCGTGAAATTGGCAATGGATTCTCAGAACTTAACGATGCTGAAGATCAAGCTCAACGCTTTGCTGATCAAGTATCACAAAAAGATGCAGGTGATGATGAAGCAATGTTCTATGATGAAGATTATATTACAGCGCTGGAGCACGGCTTACCGCCAACAGCAGGACTTGGGATCGGTATTGACCGTACCGTGATGCTATTTACCAACAGCCATACAATTCGTGACGTAATTTTATTCCCAACCATGCGTCCAATCAAATAAAACGGTTTATCATTAAAAACACACTTATTTTTTGATAAGTGTGTTTTTATACTGAAACACATACTTACCTGAAACTTTTTGACAAAAAACAGCGATAAGCATATAAAAAGAAACAATCCATTCATTGATTATAAAACTGCATAATTCTATACATAGATTTTGTGCTTGCTATGAAGTGTGATAACCACCATATTGATTAAAAATGCAAAAATAGGTTTGCCACAAAAAAATAGAAAGGCTAAAAAGAGTGATAGGTTAATACAGTTATATTATGAATATCGTTGGTTATAAAAGTAACCAACGATATAACAGTTAATTTAGTGGCTATCAATCGATTTGACTTGATGTGGCAAGATAAGATTTAACACAATAGCTAAAATACCACACAAACTAATACCTTGCAGTGTATAAGAGCCAAAATCAAAGATCATCCCTCCAATACCAAAGACTAAAACTAATGAAACAATACACATATTGCGCGGTACAGATAGATCGACTTTATGTTTCACTAAGATATTAATGCCCACTGATGCAATAGAACCAAACAGTAACACCATAATCCCACCCATTACTACAGTTGGAATTGAACTTAAAAATGCACCAATTTTTCCGATAAAAGACATTAAAATTGCCCAAACAGCTGCCCATGTCATTACTCGAGTTTTAAAATTGCGAGTTAACGTTACTGCACCAATTACTTCTGCATAAGTAATACATGGTGGTCCACCAAAAAATCCTGCCATCGAAGTTGCTAGCCCATCACCGAGTAATGTACGCTGTAAACCGGGATCGCGTGTATAGTCTTTACCTGTTACCGAACCAATCGCCATAATATCACCAACATGTTCAATGGTTGGCGCAATGACAATTGGGATCATATACAAAATGGCTTGCCAGTGAAATTCAGGAAAAGTGAAATCGGGAACTTTAAACCATGGTGCGTCAATAATAGGCTGGAAATTGACAATACCAAACATGCAAGAGAGCGTATAACCAACTACAATACCTGAAATAATAGGTAATAATTTTAAAAAACCTTTTGCCCAAATAGCAACCACTAAAGTTGTTAATAATGATGCCATTGAAATAATAATCAATTGATAATTTTCGGCTTGCAGTCCACTATCTTTACCCATTGCCATACCTATAGTAACAGGTGCCAATGATAAACCAATAACCATAATAATTGGTCCAGTTACAACTGGTGGTAATATACGGTCAATAACATGGCTACCATTGATTTTTACTAAAAAAGCAAAAAACATAAAAACAAAACCCGCAGCCACTAAACCGCCTAAAGTGGCAGGAATGCCCCATTGAGCAACACCAAATGAAATAGGGGCAATAAAAGCAAATGATGACGCTAAAAATACAGGAACTTTACCTTTAGTTGTCAGTTGAAATAACAACGTACCTACTCCAGCAGTAAAAAGCGCTACATTCGGGTTTAACCCTGTTAACAGTGGAACTAACACCAATGCACCAAATGCGACAAATAACATTTGCGCTCCAGTAAAAATATCTTGCCAAGAATGCTTATGCAGTGATGTTATATTTTTTGTTTTATCGGTTGTGATATTGCTCACATCTCGCCTCTCTTACTTAACGAAGTGTATTGTATAACTTGCCTGATTAACAGGCATAAAAAAACCGGATCAACCGGTCTAAATTTTGAGATTTTATTTTGTGCCGAAGATTTTGTCTCCAGCATCCCCCAGTCCTGGTAATATGTAGCCTTTTTCGTTCAACCTCTCATCAATCGATGCAGTATAAAGCTCAACATCAGGGTGAGCTTGTTCAAGTACTTTAATACCTTCTGGTGCAGCAACTAAAACTAATACTTTAATATTTTTACAACCTGCTTTTTTAAGCAAATCGATTGTCGCCACCATTGACCCGCCTGTGGCTAACATTGGATCGACAACTAAAGCCATTCGATCTTCAATATCCGAGGTTAGTTTTTGGAAATAAGGAACAGGTTCTAACGTTTCTTCGTTACGGTAAAAACCGACAACACTAATACGGGCACTTGGTACATGCTCAAGCACACCATCCATCATACCTAAGCCTGCACGCAAAATAGGCACAACAGTAATTTTTTTACCTTTAATTTGCTCAACTTCAACCGGTCCACACCAACCATTTATGGTGACTTTTTCGGTAGGAAGATCAGCCGTTGCTTCATAGGTTAATAAACTGCCAACTTCACTGGCAAGATCACGAAAGTCTTTGGTGCTAATATCGTGCTCACGCATTAATCCAATTTTATGGCGTACAAGAGGGTGTTTTACTTCAACTATTTTCATGGAGGGCCTCAGTGTTATTTTCAATAATCTATTAGTCGGTATAAATAACCACTGAGCGGTAATTCTAACATAGTTATCACTTTATGAAAACCTGAAATCAATAGGTTTATCGATAATGTAAATACCTAGATTACACCATGAAGTGCAATTCTTCTTAGCTCCTTAGAATAAAAATCGGCAGGGCTTTTAAACTTATGCCGTTTTCTTGGGCGTGTGTTCAATAGATATTGTATTTTCTTTATCTGTTTGTCGTCAACTAATGAAATGGCCGCTGACTTAGGTATAAACTGACGTATTAAGCCATTGGTGTTTTCATTTGTGCCTCTTTGCCAGCTTTTATAAGGCTCCGCAAAGTACACGGTGGT
>NZ_LZHJ01000019.1:0-22288 GCF_001690815.1 Gilliamella sp. GillExp13
TTAAAAGCATCACCTTTGATAATGGAACCGAATTTAATTATCATCATGCTATTGAGCATTATTTAAACACCACCGTGTACTTTGCGGAGCCTTATAAAAGCTGGCAAAGAGGCACAAATGAAAACACCAATGGCTTAATACGTCAGTTTATACCTAAGTCAGCGGCCATTTCATTAGTTGACGACAAACAGATAAAGAAAATTCAATATCTATTGAACACACGCCCAAGAAAACGGCATAAGTTTAAAAGCCCTGCCGATTTTTATTCTAAGGAGTTAAGAAGAATTGCACTTCATGGTGTAATCTAGGATTTCTTTTCATATAAAAAATAGGTTATCACCATGCCGCAAAGTAAAGATATATCAAAAACATTGTATCAAATCAAAAATACTCCTCGTATTGGTATTTATGAAAAAGCCTTACCTAATGAATTATCATGGCAAGATAAATTACAAGTAACTAAAAAGTTAGGATTTGATTTTATCGAAATTTCGATTGACGAATCAAATGAGCGCCGAGCTCGATTAGATTGGTCTGACGATGAAATCTATTCACTCAGACATCAATGCGAAAAAATCGGAATTCCACTACATTCCATGTGCTTAAGCGCACATCGTAAATATCCATTTGGTTCAGCCAATAATGATATCCGTAGTGAAGCCCAAACCATTATGGACAAAGCCATTACGCTAGCTTACAAGTTAGGAATAAGAGTAATTCAACTCGCTGGCTATGATGTTTATTATGAACCTGCTGACTTACAAACGCATCAGTGTTTTATTCAAGGTATGCAGTGGGCAGTTAAGCAAGCAGAACGAGCAGGGGTAATGTTAGCGGTTGAAATTATGGATACGCCGTATCTTAACAGTTTAAGCAAATTCGAAATCCTCAAAAAAAATATCGATTCTCCTTACTTTATGGCTTACCCTGATGTCGGTAATATTACTGGTTGGAATTATGATACTTGCACTGAACTTATGTTAAGTCGTGACCATATTGTCCAAATTCATCTAAAAGACACATTTAAAGTTAAGGCTGATTATTCTGGGCAATTTAGGGATCTAGTCATTGGTGAAGGCGAAGTTGATTTTGCCGCTATTTTTGAAACGCTTCGCACTATGAATTATGTTGCACCATTGGTAATTGAAATGTGGGCAAAAGATAAAAAATGGCAAGAGAACATAATTACTGCCCAAAACCACTTAAAAAAGATAGGTGAAAAAAACAATTATCCTTTATTTTCAGCTCTTAATAATTAATGATAATTCACCATCCACAAATAAAAAAAATCAAGCTCCACCAAAATAATTTTATGGTGGAGTATTCCTATGGTTTTATAACACGTTATAAATAGTTGAACCACTGCCCATAAAAAGCTTAGCTAAATCGATAATGATTATTTTTTTATGATATAAATGCTATATTTCTTGTCTGTGATACGGTGTAAGCTCTGTTTTTATGTATATTCATTACAGTAATTTATCGAGATACTATAAACATTATAACGGATTCCACAAACTACTATCCCCTATCTGTTTGATAATGCATGATGATTTGCGCTTTGCAGCATTGTGCCTATCGTGTAATATAGATAGTATTATAAAAAATGGAAAGAATTGCGAATATTGTATGAAATCAACTATAAAATTACTCTCTATCTGTTTTGTTACATTGGCATTAGTAGGATGTGGATTAAAAGGTCCGCTTTATCATCCAGTTGAAAAAACAGCAATGCAACAAACAAAACTAACAACTGCTTCAATTCAATCTGGTTTATTTATTTAAATTGCATAATGGAATAAAATGATGGATTTTTTAAATTATCAACAAAATCGTTTATTTGCTAATCAGATAGCGATAGCGGATCTTGCTAAGCAGTATGGTACACCATTATATGTTTATTCGGCCGAATACATAAGTAAACAGTTTTTAGAGTATGAACATGCTTTGGTTAATAATAAACATTTGGTTTGTTATGCGGTTAAAGCTAATAGTAATTTGGCTGTTTTGAGTTTACTTGCAAAACTGGGTGCTGGTTTTGATATTGTTTCACAAGGTGAGTTAGAACGAGTATTAAAAGCAGGAGCAGATCCTAAAAAAATTGTCTTTTCAGGTGTTGCTAAATCAATAGTTGAAATTGAACGTGCGCTTGAAGTTGGTATTAAGTGCTTTAATGTTGAATCTGAGGCTGAATTATACCGAGTTGATGAAGTTGCTAAAAGATTAGGTAAAATTGCACCGATTTCATTGAGAATCAATCCTGATGTGGATGCTAAAACACATCCTTATATTTCAACAGGTCTTCGCGAAAATAAATTTGGTATTAGCTATGAGTTAGCTTTAAATGTTTATCGAAAAGCAAGCTCATTAGCTAACATTAAAATCGTTGGTATTGATTGCCATATTGGCTCTCAATTAACTCAATTGTCACCATTTCTTGATGCTGCCGATCGTATACTCGCTTTAGTTGATAAATTGCAATCTAATAATATTGTAATTGAACATATTGATTTAGGTGGAGGTTTAGGGGTCTGTTATGATAACGAACAACCACCAACAGCATCGCAACTTGTAACCGAACTTAAGAACAAATTAGTTGATTATCCTGATATTGAAATTTTGTTCGAGCCAGGGCGTTCAATTGTTGCTAATTCAGGGTTGCTAATTACTAAGGTGGAATATACCAAACACCAAGATAATAACCATTTTGCAATTGTCGATGCAGGTATGAATGACTTAATTCGTCCCGCTCTTTACGATGCTTGGATGAGAGTGTTACCTGAAAAGCAATCACAAACTGGTGATGAATTTTTGGTCTATAATGTTGTGGGACCTATTTGCGAATCTAGCGATGTGTTGGCTTATCAGCGTGAGCTTTCGGTTAAACAAGATGATTTGTTGGTAATTTGTAGTGCTGGTGCTTATGGCTTTAGTATGGCATCAAATTATAATAGCCATTTACGACCAGCAGAAGTGATGCTTATTGATGATAAACAACATAAATTAATTCGCCAGCGTGAATCCTTCGATGATTTATGGCGAGGTGAAGTAGTTTTATAATATTTAACAGGTTATTGAATGCTTAATTATAATAGCATTCCTCTTTTAGTTGATGTTGGTAAACAATTTAGACTAAAAGTTAAAAATAAAAACATGTTTGACAACAGAAGGTAAACTAGCGATGAACTTTTCAAAAATGCATGGACTCGGAAATGATTTTATGGTTATTGATGCTGTGACGCAAAATGTTCATCTTTCGACAGAAATGATTAAACGTATGGCAGATCGATATACTGGTGTCGGGTTTGATCAACTTCTTATTGTTGAGCCACCTTATGTACCAGATAGTGATTTTCATTATCGTATTTTTAATTCAGATGGTTCTGAAGTTGAGCAATGTGGTAATGGGGCTCGCTGTTTTGCACGTTTTGTTCGTTTAAAAGGCCTTAGCCGAAAACGAGTGTTAAAAGTTAGTACCATGAAAGGCAATATTGTTTTAACCGTAAATGATGATAATACTGTGCGTGTTAATATGGGACAGCCTATTTTTGAACCTAACAAAATTCCTTTCAAAGCTATAAAAGAAGAAAAAACTTATATAATCCGAGCACAAGAACAGACTATATTATGTGGTGTTGCATCTATGGGCAATCCTCATTGTGTTGTTCAAGTCGATAATATTGTAACCGCAGAAGTGGCAACACTAGGCCCATTATTAGAGCAGCATGAACGTTTTCCTGAACGTGCCAATATTGGATTTATGCATATTATTGATCGCAATAATATTAACTTGCGTGTATTTGAACGTGGGGTTGGCGAAACACAAGCTTGTGGTACTGGTGCCTGTGCCGCAGTAGCAGTAGGCATCAATCAAGGATTATTAAACCAACAAGTTAATGTCAATTTACCTGGTGGCAAATTATTAATTGAATGGAAAGGTGGAAATCAACCACTTTATATGACTGGACCTGCTACACATGTATATGATGGTTTTATTGCTACTTAACTTTAACATCCCCCCAATGGACTCTAAAACTTGTTGACAGAAAATAACAAGGCAAAAAACCTTCAGGTGGGGTATTGATTTTATTTAAGTTTTTATCTTTAACCGAAAAGAAAACAGTAGAAACATGAGATAACACGGTAATACAATAGACGCTAATTATGGTTGGTAAAAATACACAAAATTTAAGAGTAAAAAAAGCTCGGCAATCGTCTTCATCATTAAAATTGAATGATGAAATCGTTTGTCAATATATTATTGATAATCCAGATTTTTTTATGAGAAATGCCCGGTATGTTGAGTGTATGCGAGTGCCTCATCCTGTCAGGGGAATGGTTTCTTTACCAGAATGGAACATGGCGCGTCAGCGCAATAAAATTAACCAATTAGAGTGCGAAATTTCATTATTATTGGAACATGCCAGTGCCAACGAATTGTTGTTTAATCAGCTAATGGATCTGCAAATTGAATTAATTAAAGCACAGGATCTAAATCAACTTATTGTTTTATTAAACACATGGGCAAAATCATTAGGACTTAGTGGTGCTTATTTATATCTTTTTGGTGACAAATGGTTGCTTAATGCGCCATCAAATTACCATCATATAGCTTTAGATTCATCACAATTTGATTTTATTCGTGTTAGACATTTCCAGTACAGTCAACAATATTTAGGTACATTAAATTCAACTGAGCTTGATTTTTTATTACCTGATGAACACGGTTATGTTGGCTCAGTGGCATTATCTTTGTTAGGTCAATTTGGTGATTTGGGGCTTTTAATGTTTACTAGTGCTAATCCCGAACATTATCAAGCAGGACAAGGTACATTATTACTTGAAAAAATGAGTGAAATTTTACCAATTTTAATTAGCAGATGGATTATGCGAACAAAATAAGGACATAGCATGATGCAGCCTAATAAAAATGATAATACGGCATTAAAGCTGCCTGTTGATCAATTTTTAAATTATCTAAAGTCAGAAAAGCAACTAAGCTTAAATACTCAGATTAATTATCGACGTCAACTTTATGCGCTTATTTCGTTGGCAAGTGAAGTTGAAATCTCGAACTGGCAAAATTTGGATTCATCCGCAGTTAGATTGTTAATCAGTCGTAGCAAACAGACGGGCTTACAAGCAAGAAGCTTATCATTAAGACTTTCTGCTTTGCGTAGTTTTTGTGATTGGATGGTAAAAAACGAGCAGTTTACCGCTAATCCAGCTCGAGGCGTGCTAAATCCAAAATTAGGTCAACACTTACCCAAAAATATTGATATTGACGAAATTAATCAACTGCTTGATATTGATCATAATGATCCGCTTTCTGTTCGTGATAGAACTATGCTTGAAGTTATGTATGGTTCAGGGTTACGCCTTTCTGAATTAGTCGGTCTTAACTGTCAAGAATTGAATCTTGTTGATGGTGAAATTCGCGTAATGGGTAAGGGGAATAAAGAGCGAAAATTGCCATTAGGTCGAGAATCTATCAAATGGATTAAACACTGGTTGTCAATGCGGAATTTTTTAACACCACAAGATGATGCTTTATTTATTTCCAAATTGGGTAAGCGTATTTCACCGCGAAATGTTGAAAAACGGTTTGCTCAGTGGGGGATCAAACAAGGGTTAAGCAGTCATGTTCACCCTCACAAATTACGTCATTCATTTGCAACTCATATGCTAGAATCAAGTGGTGATTTGCGTGCAGTACAAGAATTGTTAGGGCATGCTGATTTATCAACGACTCAAGTCTATACGCATTTAGATTTTTCGCATTTATCTGAAGTTTATGATTCAGCCCATCCACGCGCTAAAAGGGGAAAATAACGATGCACTTTTATCGATCTATTAATAAGATTAAAGCGTTTACTTTCGATCTAGATGATACGTTATACAATAACAGCATGATCGTTGAAAAAGCGGAAGACGAAATGATCAAAACTCTTCAAGGTTATGAACAATTACGCACACTTACTTTACCCGAATATTTTGCTGAAAAGCGTGCTGTACTTGCATCTGACCCTGAAATTTATCACGATGTTATTGTTTGGCGAATTCAAACCATTACATCGCTATTAAATAAAACTAATATACCGGCATCAAAATTTGCTGATGTCATCGACGAAGCAATGAGTTGTTTTAATGTTTGGCGGCACAAGATGAACGTTCCTGAATCAACGCATACACTATTAATTAAATTAGCCACTAAATATCCTTTGGCTGTTATTACTAATGGTAACGTTGATATTAACAAAATTGGCTTAGGTGATTATTTTCAATTTTCACTACGTGGTGGTGAACATGGCCGTTCTAAACCTTTTCCTGAAATTTTTGATTTAGCATCTCACAAACTTAATATTCCATCACACTCTATTTTACATGTGGGTGACAATTTATTAACGGATGTTAATGGGGCAATTGATAACGGCTTTTTAGCTTGCTTTATTAATATCTATAATCGGGATATTTTTCAGCTTAATGATACTAAATGTTTACCTCACATCGAAATAACGCAATTGCCAGAATTAGAGAATCTGCTATAATTGACCTCCTTATCTGTACAAATAAACAGTAAAATAAATGTAAAGATACGTTTCTTTAGTAGCAATGAAAATAGTAGCAATGGAAATTTTTACCTAAGAAGCTTTGTCTTTATTTATGTTCTGTTAGATCACAGTGGACAAACGTATTCGGAATATGATGAAAATATTAATAACTCTTTCAACATTAATGCTACTTGGCGGTTTCTATTATCAAAATAGGTTTGCATATAATGGAAATTAATAAATTATTATTAGATGGCCTAAACACAGAGCAACAAAAAGCAGTTACTACCGATAGTCAATATTCAATTGTTCTTGCAGGTGCAGGGAGTGGCAAAACACGTGTTTTAGTTCATCGTATTGCTTGGCTTTGTATTGAAAAGAATTATTCACCTGGCTCAATTTTTGCGGTTACTTTTACCAATAAAGCGGCTATTCAAATGCAAGAACGTATTCAAGCATTAGTCGGCGAGGGTTATTTTAATGGTATGTGGGTGGGTACATTCCATGGGCTTACTCATCGTTTGTTACGTATGTTTCCTGAGCAAGCTAAGTTACCGCCTAATTTTCAACTTATTGATACTGAAGATCAAATTCGGCTTATCAAGCGAATTTTTCACGAACTAAAAATCGACGAAAAACAATGGTCGCCAAAGCAGTGTGCTGCTTTTATTTCTACTCAAAAGGAAAAAGGATTCCGAGCGGAAGATATTGTTCCTGAAGATCCTAAACAAGTGATGTGGCAGGCGATTTATCGAGACTACCAGACTATTTGCGATAGAGTTGGATACGTTGATTTTTCAGAATTAATCTTAAGAACGTATGAACTGCTTTGCCATAATCAAGACGTTTTAAATTATTGTCATCATCGTTTTTGTAATATCTTAATTGATGAATTTCAAGACACTAATAAGATCCAATATCGTTTGGTACAAAAACTGGCAGGTAATACAGCCAATGTAATGATTGTAGGCGATGACGATCAATCTATTTACAGTTGGCGTGGTGCTAATGCGGATAATCTCCAATTATTTATGAACGATTACCCTGAAACTGAAATTATTAGGTTGGAACAAAATTATCGTTCAACTGGTAACATTTTAGATGTAGCTAATAATTTAATATCTAAAAATCAGAACCGATTGGGTAAAAATTTATGGACAGATATAGGCGGCGGTGAACTGATTACGCTTTATATTGGTTTTAATGATATTGATGAGGCAAGATTTGTTGTCAGTCAAATAAAAAAGTTCCATGACGAAGGTGGAAAGTACGCAGATTGTGCGATATTGTACCGTAATAATGCACAATCACGTATATTTGAAGATACATTGTTGCAAGCGGGTTTACCTTATCAAATTTATGGATCTATTCGTTTTTATGAACGACAAGAAGTCAAATTAGCGCTTGCTTATTTACGGCTATTACATGACCACAATAATGACATGGCTTTTGAAGCTACAATCAATACCCCAACTCGAGGTATTGGTAATGTCACGCTAGATAAAATTAGATTGACTGCAAAGCAGTATAATATTTCATTATGGGATGCATGTATAATGCTAATCCAAACCAATGCTTTTACTGAACGGCAAAGCTCTGGGATTGGTCGTTTTTTGGAATTAATAGAATCAATTTTCGATAAAGTAGAGCTTAAACTATTTTATAAACAACTTGATATTATTATCAAATTATCTGGCATATTGCAAATGTATGAGCAAGAGCCTGGTATTAAGGGACAATCAAAGCTGGAAAATCTTGAAGAATTGGTATCGGCCGCTGAGCAGTTTTATCGCTTTAATGAAAATAACCTTATTCAAGATAAAGAAACGGGTAAGGCATTAACTGTGTTAGAATCATTTTTAGCATATACGTCATTAGAAAGCCGAGATGTAATTAGTGAACAAGATACAGTTCAACTAATGACTCTACATTCTGCAAAAGGTCTTGAATTTGATAATGTTTTTATTGTAGGACTAGAAGAGAGCATATTCCCAGACTTAAGATCTTCTCAAGACTTCAATAAACTTGAAGAAGAGCGTCGTCTTGCCTATGTTGGCATTACTCGAGCACGTAAGTATCTAACATTATCATTAGCTCAAATAAGGCGTCTATATGGTCGTGAAGAACGTAATTTACCTTCACGCTTTTTATCTGAATTACCCATTGATAAATTAAATGAAATTAGTTATCAAGGAACAATGTCGCCTGAAAAAATAAAGTCTCCTCCTAAAAAGAAGCCTCAATGTGATGGTTACAAATTAGGTCGTAAAGTGTTACATAAACGTTTTGGTGAAGGAACTATTGTTAATCTTGATGGCGAAGGTGATCATAAGCGAGTACAAATAGCTTTTGTTAATGAAGGTATAAAATGGCTAGTAGTTAAATTAGCAAATCTTACTTTATTGTAGATTTCTTTTAAGTAAAATTTGTGACTACTTTCTTGAACGGGAATTAATTGTTAAACTAATTCCCATTTTTTATATATTATAGCTCAGCTTGTTCTTTTACAGATTCAGAAAAAATCTGATTAAACGACTTGTCGGTACGATTACAAATCCAATTATTATCGATGTAATCAAAATGATAACCTTGTTTTTGAGTGGCTAACCATACCTGAAAGAGTGGTTCTTGGGTATTAATGATGATTTTACTGCCATTGGGAAAACTAATGGTGATAACATTGCCGTTTGTTTCATAATCTAAATCGATGTCATGCTCATTTACATAATTATCCAAGAATAGTTCGATTTTGTTGAATAACTGTTCGGTAATGGTATGAAATTGTGTGATATTCATAAAGAGATATTCATTCAAATAAATAATAGAGCGATATTAACATAAATGAATATACTCCGCCACAGCAAGGTGGCAAGAGTAAAAGTAGGTACTGATTTACTAATTAGCGAGTGGTAAGGAACAGGCAATAGTAAGTAGCTTATATTGCTCGTTATCATGAGTGATAGCTATCCAACGGTTTGCTATCTCAATTGTGTTGACTAATTTTCCATCACCAAAATTATTTTCGATTGTTCTAAGCTTTCCTTTTGCTAACTCCATTTTGTCGCAATTGGCATAATATTCGATCCTTATGGAATGATAAGGTGTCTCTGTACCATCATCATTTTTTTGTACCAATGCTGGGCTATAATTAGTCACTTCACTAAATACACGAATTTTGGAGTTGAAAGGGTGAAGGTTGATCGATTTTCTATCTAAAAATGAATAGCCAATAGTATTATTGTCGTTAGTTTTTGATGTTGGAATGAATTGTTCTCCTACTCTTGGATCTTTTAAACTTTCAACAGCAGTATTTTCATTTGATTTTGTATCGATATTAGCTTTTTCCTCTGAGGCATGGCTGAATGCTGCAAAAGAAAAGAGAATTAAAAATAAATTGACCTTTTTCATTTAAATTTTTTCTCCATCTTTTGAGTTAGCTTCTGTAGGATTAGTTTGTGATTGATTTTGTTGTTTTTCTTTTTCTTTTTGCATTTTTTCTTGGTTTGCTTTAATTCGCTCTTGCAGTTCAGCTTCTTGTTTTTCGATGATTGGTTTTAGATCTGGGCGAGCCGTAAGAATTGTTTCTTTTTCTAAATCGCCTTGAATAGAACAAAAAATACTACTTTGATTATTAGCAGAAGATTCTAGATAAAGTGCTTTATTAATTGTACTAAACCTTGGAATAACACCATCGATGGCATAAATATCATCTTCCCATGTTTTAGATTTTGATTTTTTATCATAAATTTTAGCATTTGCTATGTAAGTGTTTTGACTATAATGCAACCAATTAATATTGCTTAAAGCACTTTTAATTTCATCTTGCTTGTTATCAAAGATAAATCCCCAATAAAGAAACTGACCAGATAAAGTAGTTGAAATATAAATATTTTGATAGCCAACAATTTCTAAACCATGATACTTAAGTGGTTTTTTAAACATGACTTTATTTTTGTCGGGTTTTTGAATAGATTCAACAGGAATATAAGTTACATTATTGGGAGTGGTTGCTAAATCAACGTATTGATTTATTGACTCTTGGTGTTTAGATAATTGTTCAAAAAACTGATTATCACATTGCAAAAATGTATCAATTACCTTATCTGTTTCATCTTGCATATTGTTTGTTTGTGCGAAAGATATACAAGAAAAGGAAGATGCACAAATGAGCACAGAAATTTTTTTGAGAAGCATGGTGAATTTCCTCTAACCATAATTATAGTTATTATTTTATGAATAATAATTGTAAAGTAATGTAAACACCAATGTCAATTGACATTATTTCAATCCTCAACAAAAACCATTAAGTCACCATTTTTAAAAGATATTTTAACTAAATCACTAATTGCCTTGTTTCTTAAACTAACAAATTCTCCAAGCGACAATGTGGCATCAATTAAGGGGTATTGAAAGCCTGTAATGGTTACACCGGTTACTTTTGAAAGCGGCATTAGTGAAATAATATGATCTTTTATATTGGTTATTTCTTGATACTGTTTGGCAAAAAAGAAATGGCAATAATTATCATAAAAGGTGATTTGATACTGATGATAATATCTCATTGCAATAGAAATATTTCCTAAAAAGTGATCGCTTGCATGGCCACTGGCTCCATAAACATCAAATGCTTTCATCCCTTTACTGACTAAAAACAAAATTGCTTTTTCAAAATCGGTTTTATTTTGGTCGGGTGTGTGAATAATTTGAGTTTTAGATGGAATTGCTTTGTTAGGATTATAACTATCTAAATCGCCAATAATGAAGTTTGGTTCGATTGACAAGGTCGACAGATAATTATGGTAAGCTCCATCTGTGCAAGCAATATAAGTATACTTATATAAATGGTTAAAGTCATGTTGTGGTGGTTCGCCATTAATAAAGAGTAAAGCTCTATTTTGTGACATTACACTTTTTTCCTTTTGCTAATCTTATTGGTGAATCATAAAGCTAACGTATATGCCATGATAATAGCGTCTTCTTGTTTACCATTAGTTGTTGGGTAATAATTTTTTCTAATCGTTATTTGGTTAAATCCTAGTGTGTGATATAGCTTAATTGCTAGCGTATTTGATTGTCTGACTTCAAGCCAAAGTGTTGAGATTGGGCAGGGTGATTTTATCGTAATTAACGCATCTATCAAATGGTTGAGCAGCTCTCTTGCTAGTCCTTGCTTTCTAAAACCGGGATGTATTGCAATGTTAAATAAATTTGCTTCATCTGCTACATGTTGGCAAATACAAAACCCAACTATTTGGTTATTAATCGTTATTTTAAAATTGAGATAACGCTCACCTTGGTTTGAAAAGAAAGTTTGTTTTGACCAAGGAATAGCATGGCAAATCTGTTCTAATTCAAAAGCTTCTATTAAATCATGTTCGGTCAGGGTGGAAATGGTTTTCATATTGACATAATTTTTGCCATAGTTGGCGTTTTTGTTGTGGTGTTTTTGCAAGCTGATCTAGACTGGTTGTTTGAATAGTTAATGGGTTAACCCATGACTCATCCAAGGTAATATCAATAAACCAAATTACTGTTTTAATTTCATCAGCAGGAATAATTAATTGTTGTGGAGTTAAAAACAATACTTGTTCTTCAGTTATATGGATAGCATTTAAAATATCATAATAGATTTTTTGTGTTGGTTTTTGTTCTGCAACTATAATCATTCTAATTTCTTCACTTATTTTTGTCGCTATTTCACCTTTGAAAACATTAGCATTCCTCAAAACGTATTGAGTTATATTGCACTGTTTTAGGTACCAATCTTGCTGTGTCATTATTGACTTACTGTTTTTTATTAGAGATTAAAGATAGTTAATTGTATAATCAATGCATCAATTTATAAAGGTTTTTCATTGAGGAAATATGGCAACATCTGCTTTTACTCCAGCAAGTCAAGTACTTGAGCGTCACCAAACATTTTTTAACGATAAAAATGTGTTGATAGCTGGTGATATTCAGGATAGTTATCCATCTATTATGTCGGCAAATCAAGTTAAGATTCATTGCACACAATTTCATACTTATTTACGTCTAAAAGCTAGTGCACGAGGCAATCACACCTATTTTTCATTATTGCCCGAAGCGGATTTTTACGTTGGAATGAATACGTTGATTTACTATTGGCCAAAAACTAAAAACGAAGCACAATTTCAGCTTTCTTATTTATTACATAATATGCCAAAAGACAGTGATATTTTTATCATAGGTGAAAATAGAACAGGTGTAAAAAGCGTGGAAGCTTTATTGAGTGATTTTGGTACAATTCAAAAAATCGATAGCGCAAGACGTTGTGGTTTATATCATTTTCAGGCAGATAGCCGTTTAGCATTTGATCTTGATGAATGGTGGTTAAGTTATCATTTAACTATTGAAAATCAGAATATTGAAATCAAAAGCTTACCTGGTGTTTTTAGCCAAAAAGGGTTAGATACTGGTAGTGAATTGCTGTTAAATGCATTGATGGATCGTACTGATATTATTAAAGGTAATATATTAGATGTGGGATGTGGTTCGGGCATTTTGTCCACGGTGCTAGGTAAATTAAACCCTGATATAGCACTAACGTTATCTGATGTAAGCTGTGCAGCAATTGAATCAAGTAAAGCCACGTTAAACCGTAATCATGTTAATGCCACAGTTGTAGCGAGTGACGTTTTTTCAAATCTAAATGATAAATATCATCTTATTGTTTCGAATCCACCTTTTCATGATGGTAAACAAACTGATTACACGGCCGTTAATACGTTAATCAAAGAAGCAAAAAAACACCTAAAATTAAATGGTTATTTGTGCATTGTGGCAAATTCATTTTTACCGTATCAAACCATTTTAGATGAAACATTCAAAAGCGTTGAAGTGATTGCCCAAACGACGAAATTTAAGGTTTATCTAGCAAGCCATTAATAAGTGCTGTTTATTTTGTTTAAAAAAATAGGGCGATGTTATCGCCCTAGGTATAAAATTTAACTATTTGAAAACAAACTGATTTCACTATTCTTGATATCATATCTGGATTAAGAGAGAGCTTCTTTTAATGCCTGCATTTCATTATAAGTAAAATCACAGCGCATAAATTCTTGGTCAAGAAGAATAGGAACGGAGTTGCTTTCTCCAACTACGGCCAACACATTACATTTATTTCTAATCTTATCACCTATAATGATTGGTCCTCCGTTTGAGTCTTTATTAAAATTGGCTACATATTTAGCATTTATTCCTTGTGTATTGCTTGCACGATATAAGGCAGTTATTATTTTACCATAAGAGACTAATTTAACTGGTACAATAACAGGTGTTAATTTTTGCCCGTTAATTTCATTGATAACTTTTATCATTTTATGTGTTCTTAAGAAACATCCTAAACTCATCCATGTAACCAACAACAATAAAAGAATAAGAACAGTAGTAGTCAAAAATACAGTCCGCATATTATCAATAGCTAAATTGATTGTTACTAGTGATGGATCATCGGTTGAAGCGACAGTTACAACTTGATAATTTCCTTTTTTCCCCAAATGAAAGTATAATCACGCTTAATAACTTGTCCTGTATCAGTGGTAATTTTTACTGAGCAGTTATCAACCATACGTCTTGCACGACATGTTCCTTCTACATCATAGTCAACCACAACTGGATTCTGTGATATTTTATAATCATCAATTAATCCAGGATAATTTCTTATGGCCATAAATAAAGCTAACGCAAAGAGAAGTATTGCTGCAAGTAATCTTCTTATTTGATGTAATGAGCTTTCTTGCTTTAACTTCATGACTTTTAAAGGGCGAGTTGGAAATACTTCTACTAATTTATTCATCAATGCCATTTTATCAATATACTTCTTATTAAAAATAAAAATTTCATGTCTAAAGGCTAAAATTGTGAATTTAAAAGCTAACCTTTAATCACAATAAAACAAATAATTTATTTGTTATTTTTTATTAAATTAGACTAAATATTAACATAATATTTACTTTGTAGGAATTACTCATATTGTTTACAGCAATTTGACAAACGACTTCAAATTAAATAACCCTAGAAAACTGCTGCTGCCTTGCCATTTTTCGCATATAAATATCAAAGCACATACAAATATTGCGTATCAATAAATGTCCTTTAGGTTGGACTTCGATTATATTGTTATTGATTGTCACTAATCCATCTTTTTGCAATGGCGCCAGTAATTTTAAATCTTCAGCAAAATAATCATCAAATTGAATTTGGTATTGTTGTTCGATAACATTTTTATCTAAATGAAAATGGCAGATAAGCTGTTTTATCACATCACGACGAATCTTATCGTCACGATTTAAGGTGAATCCTTTCCATAATCCATGTCCTTTTTGCTCAACCTGAGTTTGATAGATTTTTAGATCTTTTTGATTTTGCGCATAACTATCACCTAACATACTAATGGCCGACACACCAAGTCCAAGTAAATCAGCATCGCCTTGAGTTGTATACCCCTGAAAATTACGATGCAATTTATTTTCTTGTTGAGCAATAGCTAATTCATCAGAGGGCTTAGCAAAATGATCCATACCGATAAAGTGATAACCAGCTTTGGTTAACTTTTTAATGCTAGTTTGTAGGATCTGCAATTTTTGATTGGCATTAGGCAAATCATCATCTTTAATTTTTCGTTGGGCAGCAAAACGGCTTGGTAAGTGGGCATAATTAAATACACTTAAACGATCGGGAGAAATATCAATCACTTTATTGAGCGTTTCGGCAAAACTTTCAATGGTTTGTTTTGGTAGGCCATAAATTAAATCTAAACTAATTGAGTGAAAATTATTTTTACGTGCTTGATTAATAAGAGACCGTATTAATGTTTCATCTTGTTCACGATTAATTAGGCTTTGGATTTCGTGATTAAAATCTTGAATTCCCATACTTAGCCTATTAAAACCAACACTTGCTAAATGGTCAATTGTTTGTGGTGTTATTTCACGCGGATCAATTTCGATGGATAGTTCGGCATTAGCAACAAAATTAAAATGCTTTTTTAACGAGGTAATCAATCGAGTAATTTCAGCATCGTTTAAAAAAGTTGGTGTACCTCCTCCCCAGTGCATTTGTGTTACCGCGCGATGTTTAAATAATTTTGCGCGTTCGGCAATTTCAATATCTAAAATGTCAAGGTATTTGGTAACTTTTTGTGTTTGGCGAGTAATAAGCTTATTACAACCACAGAAATAACAAAGCTTATGACAAAACGGAATATGCACATAAAGCGATAACGGTTTTGTGGGATAACGAGTTGCCGCCGATAAAAATTCTTGCTCATTAAATTTTTCGTTAAATTCAAGTGCAGTAGGGTAAGAGGTATATCTTGGGCCAGAATAATTATATTTTTCAATTAACGCTTGATCCCATAATTGCGTATCAGTCATGCTTTTTACTTCCGCTTATGTCTATCTTTAGTGTTGTTATTTTTATGATTTTTTACTATTGCTTTTTGTTGGTTCTTGATTTTAATTTTGATTCGATTAGTTTTATTTAAATATAACAATGTGCAAATCAATAACCCAAAATATAAACTTAACATAATTAATATTGGCACTATGAATTGCTCACTTTTAATTATTAATTGACTGAATAAAAGTAATGGATTCTAAGTTTAAATTATCAGTAGGAATATTACTTTTGGATGATATTCCTACTCATATCAAGACACATACTATCACGATTGCTAATTATATTTTCCTATTATTAGTTTCGTTTTAATAAACTAACAATATCTTCTTTCTTTTCGTCTAATTCATCAAAATCATCAAAGTCGTCATCAGTATAACCAAGCTCTTGCATCAGTTCATCGATACGATTCAATTTGCTATCAAGATAAATTTGTTGATCTTTAGTGAGTTTGGCTTTTTGCTCGACTAGATCAAGTAACATATCTAATTTTGGATCGTTCTCTAATTGTTCTAATTCTTGTTGAGGTGATAAAATCGTTTTAATTGTTTTAGATTGTTTAACAGGTTTTTCTATATTGTTAGAATCTTCAACAATTAAAGAAATAGTTTTTTTGCTCCCCACTCTTGGATCTTTGGTTGTTTTTGTCGAATTTTTATTATTATTTAGTTTATTAAAGCGAGAGCCACTTGGTAAACCTTTGTGTTTGCGTTTACGCTTCAGTTCCCGAGATTCTTCATTAATCTCTTGACGGCTTTTTTTAGCTTTCTGTTTTGATTTATTTTTTAACATAAAATCTCTGTCTAATATTAGGGTTAATCATTTTACAAACGTATTTTATCAGTAAGTCCAAAATATAGCTATGATGAAGACGTCATGCTAATTTAAGATTGTAAAAAAATAAATTTATGTATAATCTGAGCCGAATAAATTTGTTAGACCGAATTAGAGAACAATAAAATGAAAAATCACTTAAGCCCTTATCTGAAATTCAATCGTCAAGAATGGGCTAGCTTACGTAATACGGTACCAATGACTTTAACAGCAGAAGAATTAGTTTCGTTACAAGGTATTAATGAAGATTTATCCATGGATGAAGTGAGTGAAATTTATTTACCTTTATCTAGATTACTTAATTATTACATCAGCAATAATTTTAATCGGCAAGCTATTTTATCTAAATTCTTAGGTAAAAGTCAAAAAACACCTTACATTATTGGTATTGCAGGCAGTGTTGCTGTAGGTAAAAGTACTACCGCTAGAGTACTACAAGCATTATTAACCCGTTGGCCTGAACATCGCAAAGTATCTTTGGTAACAACTGATGGTTTTTTATATCCAAATAGATATCTTGAAGAACATGGAATAATGAATAAAAAAGGGTTTCCTCAGTCTTACGATATAAAAAAATTGCTTAATTTTGTTGCTGATATAAAATCAGGACAGGCACAAGTTAAAGCACCAGTTTATTCTCATTTAGTTTATGATATTGTCGAAGATGAAGAAATCGTTATTGATAGTCCTGACATTTTGATTCTTGAAGGTTTGAATGTACTGCAAAGTACACTGAATTATCCACAAGCGAATAACCGAGTTTTTGTTTCAGATTATGTCGATTTTTCAATTTATGTTGATGCTGATATGTCATTATTACATGATTGGTATGTAAATCGATTTTTAAAATTTAGGGAGGGTGCATTTAGCGATCCTAACTCTTATTTTAATCACTACTCAAAACTTCCAGAACATGAAGCTACAAATATTGCTAACCGTATTTGGCGAGAAATTAATGAATTAAATTTAGTTGAAAATATTTTACCTACAAAAGAACGAGCGAACCTTATTCTAACTAAAGGTAAAGATCATAAAGTCAATTGTGTTCAATTAAGAAAATAAAATTAAGGAAAAATTCGTATGAAATCAGTAATTCGGTTAGTAAGTAAATTGAGTGTCATTACGTTAGCTATCTCATTATCATTTGGTGCTTATGCTTCAAATGAACAACTAAAGGGACTTACGTGTGAAAGCAAAAAACAGGCTATTGAAAAACAGATTGATTATGCTAAAAAAAATAATAATTCTCATCAAATCCAAGGGCTTGAAAAAGCATTACGTAACTTAAATAAGCATTGTTCAAATGATGATTTAGAAGCCAAATATAAAAAAGAGATTAACGAAAAATCAAATAAAGTGGCTGAAAGAACTAAAGAATTAGAACAAGCAAAATCAAAAGCGAAAGATAAAGATAATGAACAGAAAATTGTCAAACAACAAACAAAATTAGCTGATGCTGAAAAAGAACTTAATGAAGCTAAATCTAAATTATCTGATTTTTATAAAGAATTGGGAGCGAAATAAACGATAACAGGCAGAGTATTTCCCGATTCTTGATTTATTTACTCTTCAACGATATTTTATTATTAACACCATCAATAGTTATTGTTGACGGTGTTAGTTTTACATTTTTTATAAATCTATTGTCATACTAGACTTTTTAAAGCAAAAAGAGTATGGTGTGCACCTTGTTACGTGGTTCGTGAACCTCCCACGCTAAAAAACTAAGGAAAAATAATGAGTAAAATTACACTACTAGGCGATCAGTCTGTTCGCTATCCAACAACCTATTGTCCTGAAATACTCGAAACGTTCGATAATAAACATCCGAATAACGATTATTTTGTTAAATTTAATTGCCCAGAGTTTACTAGTCTTTGTCCTATCACGGGGCAACCTGATTTTGCGACAGTTTATATTTCGTACGTACCCAATATTAAAATGGTCGAAAGTAAATCGTTAAAACTTTATCTGTTCAGCTTTCGGAATCATGGCGATTACCACGAAGATTGTATTAATATCATTATGAAAGATCTTATTAAATTAATGGATCCTAAATATATCGAAGTCTGGGGGAAATTTACACCTCGTGGCGGCATTTCGATTGATCCTTATGCCAATTATGGCAAATCGGGTACTCATTGGGAACAAGTTGCGGCTAATCGATTAGCCAATCACGACATGTATCCAGAAAAAGTGGATAATCGCTAATTTAATCTACCTCAATAGGAACATTAATGCAAACTCGTAAAGCACTAGTTATATTTTCTGGTGGGCAAGACTCAACCACCTGCTTACTGCAAGCCATTGCTGATTATGGACGTGAAAACGTTCAGGCAATCAGTTTTCGCTATGGTCAACGCCACGCAATAGAGCTTGAAAAAGCCAAATGGATCGCTGATGATCTTGTTATTAAACAAACTGTTATTGATACTTCAGTTATCAAACAAACTACAAATAATGCGTTGATTGATGACGCTCAAGAAATTAAAGCAGCTCAAGATGGTGATTACCCCAATACCTTTGTTGATGGGCGTAATATGCTTTTTTTACTTTTGGCTGGCTGTCATGCTAAGCAACAAGGAATTTCTGACATTATTATTGGAGTTTGTGAAACCGATTTTAGTGGTTATCCAGATTGCCGTGATGTCTTTATTAAATCAATGAATGTATCAATGAATTTAGCTATGGACTATGCGTTTAATCTCATCACGCCACTGATGTATTTGACAAAAGCGCAAACGTGGGAAATGGCTGATAAACTAGGTTATCTTGATTATGTCCAAAAACATACCCATACCTGTTATTACGGTGTTGAAGGGGGATGTGGTAAGTGTCCAAGTTGTTTATTGCGCAATAAGGGCCTACAAGAATATATGGCTCAAGCTAAATAAATTCATTCATCATTGGGTTCTCTCACCCCCATTAAAAAGGAAAAAAGATGTACTTAAATGCTCATTCAGAATTGATAGAAAAAAGTTTTACCCGTAAACAAAAGCAAAAAGCGCTTTACTGGTTGGCTTTTTTTCACATATTGGTTATTGCTTCAAGCAATTATTTAGTCCAAATCCCATTCGAAATTTTTGGTTTTCAAACAACTTGGGGGGCATTCACTTTTCCGTTTATCTTTTTAACTACCGATCTGACTATTCGAATTTATGGTGCTAGTTTAGCCAGAAAAATCATTTTTGTTGTAATGATTCCTGCATTGTTATTTTCATACCTGATTTCGGTACTATTTTTTGAAACCCATTGGATTGGATTATCAGCATTGACGGAATTTAATAGCTTCGTATTTCGAATTGCATTGGCTAGTTTTGCCGCTTATTTAGTTGGACAACTAATGGATATTACTGTTTTTAACTATTTAAGAAAAAACAAATCATGGTGGGTTGCCCCAACAGCATCAGCAATATTTGGTAATGGTATTGATACTATTGTTTTTTTTGCTATCGCATTTTATCAAAGTAACGATGAATTTATGGCAAATCATTGGATCGAAATTTCGTTAATGGACTATAGTTTTAAAATTCTAATTTGCGGATTATTCTTTTTGCCACTTTATGGTGTCATTCTCAATTTTATCCTAAAAAAGGTAGTTGCAATGCCTAAAAACAATTAATCATTAAAATCTAAATTTTAGTTACTCACCTAAATAAACATAAACTCATTTATTTTTTTGATGAGTTTTATGTTTAATATTGAAAAATACATTAATATTTCACAACACTCAAAGGTCAATATAGCCTTTTATCCTGCGTCGGGCTGCCGAAGGCTTCATTCTGCATTCTGTGCTAGGTTTTTAGAAAATTTTGCCAAAAACTGGCGCTTTAGTATTTAGTTAGCTATAATTTTGATTATTTTATGGCAAAACGCAGCTCATTAAAAAATAAACAACTATAAAAATAAAACACAAATTAACAGGAGGTTAGATAATAACAGGCATTGGCAGTGCTATACCTTAAATCTATTTAAGTTTTACCGTAATCAAAAACAAACTCCATTTTGCTTTTTATTATCAAATCTAGCGAAATCGCCAAGATTGCCGTCGATTTCCAACTTGTTATCCAAATTAGCCATAGTTTTTGCACCATTGTTGTTATTGCCATATTCAGTGAGTTCGCAGGCGTTGTTAGCTCGGACCTCACAGGTTATTAACGGCTCTGCACCGTATTTGACGCTTGATGGTGGCGTCACTAAATTAACTACAACTGATGATTTAATAAGTATTAAGTTATCGGACGGTCAAGTTCTCACTCCACAAAATAATAACTCAGTGATGACGCCAATTCATTTACCTAATGCAGGTGATACACTTGCTAATATTGAAATGATAGTTCCGTCATCAAGCGACTCAATAAATATAAATGACTTAGTGACACAAGGTAAATGGGGAGATGATGATGCAGATGGACAGGGAGCTCATAGTGTCACTGCGACAGGCAATGTATCAGTATCGTTTACTGATAAAAATAGTAATGCCGTTAGTCGCAGTGATATATTAGATATTTGTAATGCACCTTATAGGATAACATTAAGTAGTACGGATGCTACTTTAGAAACAAAGTATGGTGTGCCAAATAGAAGTACTTTAAACGGAAATACGGTGTCATATTATATCAACCCAAATTCACAGCAGCCTAAAGTTTGCTATGTAAGGCCTCGTTTGATATTTGGTGGTACTAATTTTGCTGGAGATAATCCTCGCTTTGCGGGTCCATCTAGTATATGGGATCCTACTAAAGGTTTTTTAACACAGTCAATTAATCCATCTTCTTATAACCTTAATTTTCCTACTACGGGGGCTGATGGATTATATTTTGATTTGGATATAGGTGGGGTAGATGCAAGTCAGTTGACCTGGTCTTCAGAAACTCAAGGAGAGATAACAGCAACAGTGAATTGGGTAAAACCTCGTTCAGACTCATTCACCATTCCATGCCGATGGTGAATGGGCACTACTACATATGATGATTGGATTACAAATAAATCCAAAAACGTAACGCGAGTAACGTTAAATGGCCCTAGGGCGAATTGTAAATCCCCCCAAACTTAGTACACAACTCACGTAGAAAATTAAGCTGCTTGTTTTAATGTTTTATATTCGAGCAGTGTCATGTTATTTAATGCCTCATGCGGTCTTTCGGTGTTATAAATCGTTAACCATTCTTCGGTTATTCTCCTTGCTTGTGCTAAGTTGTTAAAAAGATATAAATCAAGTACTTCAGTACGATAGGTACGATTAAATCGTTCAATATAACCATTTTGATAAGGGCTACCGAGCTTTATATAATCAATGGCTATATCATGTGATTTAGCCCAGTTTATAAAGGTTTTTCCTGTAAATTCTGGCCCATTATCGACCCGTATTTTTAATGGATATCCATGATATTCGGCCAGTTTATCTAAGTAACGGGTAATCCTTCCTGCTGGTAAGCTGACTGCAATATCAATACCTAACGCCTCACGATTAAAGTCATCGATGA
>NZ_LZHJ01000020.1:0-8010 GCF_001690815.1 Gilliamella sp. GillExp13
AAAGCCTATAGGCATTGTAAGACACCGAGTATTAAAGAAGGAGACCGCCGTTATAAACGGTCAATTAAACAACGTCCAAGTTATGTAGAAAGCCGGAAAACGCGAGGACATTGGGAGGGAGATACGATTATTAGCCGTAAAGACAAGCAAGCATTGGTGACATTAGTTGAACGCAAAACAGGGCTAGTATTAATTGGGCGCCTCAATCAACGTACCGCCTCCGAAACGAGAGATATGATAATAAAATTGCTAACGCCGTTTAAAAAAATGGTTAAAAGCATCACCTTTGATAATGGAACCAAATTTAATTATCATCATGCTATTGAGTATTATTTAAACACCACCGTGTACTTTGCGGAGCCTTATAAAAGCTGGCAAAGAGGCACAAATGAAAACACCAATGGCTTAATACGTCAGTTTATACCTAAGTCAGCGGCCATTTCATTAGTTGACGACAAACAGATAAAGAAAATGCAATATCTATTGAACACACGCCCAAGAAAACGGCATAAGTTTAAAAGCCCTGCCGATTTTTATTCTAAGGAGCTAAGAAGAATTGCACTTCATGGTGTAATCTAGGATTTACTAAAAAACAATTTAATACAACATAATACGTTAGAATATTAGGGTGTCTACAAAAAATATTTGAAATTAAATTCGCAAAAAGTGAATAAAAATTCATTTTATGCTTGTAATAGCCTCATAAATAACCTACTATATGCACATTATTGCATAAAAAATAGATAAGGGTAGGGTATGTTAAAAGCAATTATTGTTGGTGCAAGTGGTTATGCAGGGGCAAAATTAGCTCATTATTTACACAAGCATCCGCATATACAACTTATTGCTTTAACTGTGTCTGAAAACAGCCAAGACGGTGGTAAGCTTATTTCTGATTATGATTTACACCCTCAGTTAAAAGGTGTTGTTGACTTACCACTTATTGCCACTGCTGATTATTCTTCCTATATCAATGATCTTGATATTGTTTTTTTAGCTACTGAACATGCTGTCAGCCATAATATAGCTCCTTATTTTTTAGAACATGGTTGTACAGTTTTTGATTTGTCGGGTGCGTTTAGAGTTAACTCTACTTCTTTTTATACCGATTATTATGGTTTTATCCATCAGCATCCAAAATGGCTAGATAAAGCAGTTTATGGCTTAGCAGAATGGAATAGTGAACAAATCAAACAGGCACAACTGATTGCTGTACCAGGATGTTACCCTACAGCATCACAATTACCATTAAAACCATTAATCGAGGAGGGGCTATTAGATAATTCACAATGGCCTGTTATTAATGCTGTGAGTGGGGTGAGTGGAGCAGGGCGAAAACCTTCGCATAATAATATATTTTGTGAAGTAAGTTTACATGCCTATGGACTTTTTACTCATCGACACCAACCCGAAATTGCAACACATTTAGGTCAAGAAGTGATCTTTACACCTCATTTAGGCAGTTTTCAACAAGGTATCCACGCCACAATTACTTGCCGAGTAAAAGAAGGTGTTACATCACAAGATATTCTCAAAGCTCTAAATAAATATTACAAAAATAAGCCTTTGATTCGAATTTATCAAAAAGATTGGCCAGCATTAAAATCTGTCATTGGTTTGCCTTATTGTGATATTGGATTTGTATTAAAAGATCGTCATTTAATATTAATTTCTGTTGAAGATAACTTATTAAAAGGCGCAGCAGCACAAGCTGTGCAGTGTATGAATATTCGATATAATTTTGATGAAACCACATCACTATTATAAAAATGAGTGAATTATTTCAAAGCTCTGTACAAAATTTTTAATGAATTAAAAATAGGTTAAATTAATAGGAAACTAAAATGAAACCATTAATTATAAAACTTGGAGGCGTATTGCTCGACAATAAAGATGCCTTAAGTAAATTATTTGACGTTATTAGTGAGTACAAAAAAAATTTTCAACGATCATTAATTATTGTTCATGGTGGTGGTACGGTAGTTGATTCATTAATGGATAGACTTTCTTTACCCGTAGTACGTCGCAATGGATTACGGGTAACTCCTGCTGATCAAATTGACGTTATTGTTGGTAGCCTTGCTGGCAGTGCCAATACTACTTTATTGTCAGAAGCAAAAAAACAGCAAATAGCAAGTGTAGGACTCTGTTTAGCTGATGGTAATAGTTTAGAAGTTAAACAAATTTCAGAAGATTTAGGTTATGTTGGTGAAGCCAAAGCTGGCGATCCTACATTAATCAATCTACTTATTAATTCGGGTTACCTTCCCATTATTAGCTCGATTGGTATTACTCAAGCGGGACAAATGATGAATGTTAATGCCGATCACGCAGCGGTAGCACTAGCTAAGACCTTAAATGCTGATTTAATATTATTGTCTGATGTAGTTGGCGTACTTGACGACAACAAACAACGCATCAAATCATTAACTCAATCGCACGCGGATCAACTGATTGCTAAAGGTGTTATTACAGACGGTATGGTCGTTAAAGTGAATTCAGCTTTCGAAGCTGCCAAGGCCTTAGGACGACCAATTGATATTGCTAGTTGGAAAGAATCCCACCAACTCATCGAATTATTTAATGGGCAATCAGGCACTACAGGCACAAGAATCATTGCTTAGATATTGAGCAGCTATTATATTAAGCTAGTTATCTATATCTAACGATTAATAAAAAAATATCTTTAACTCATTTTTATCGTCAGTTAATTTAGAAAGGGTATAACATGAAAAAAAGTGGAACCAAAAAGGTCGTATTGGCTTATTCAGGTGGTTTGGATACATCAGCAATTATTCCTTGGTTGAAAGAAAATTATGGTGGATGTGAAGTTTATGCCTTTGTTGCTAATGTAGGTCAAGATCCAAAAGAACTAAAAGATGTAGAAAAAAAGGCTAAAGCATCGGGTGCAGTTGCTTGTAAGGTTGTTGATTTAAGAGAAGAATTTGTTAAAGATTACGTATATCCGGTCTTAAAAACAGGAGCCTTATACGAAGGAACTTATTATCTTGGTACCTCAATGGCTCGTCCAATTATTGCAAAAGCGCAAGTTGAATATGCGTTAGAAGTCGGGGCTGATACACTCTGTCACGGAGCGACTGGTAAAGGCAATGACCAAGTGCGTTTTGAAACAACCTATACTGCACTTGCACCACAACTTAAAGTGATTGCTCCTTGGCGTGAATGGGATCTGCGTTCACGCGAAGCATTAATTGATTATTTAAAAGTTCGTAAAATTCCAACAACCGCAACCGTTGAAAAAATTTACAGCCGTGACGAAAACGCATGGCATATCTCCACTGAAGGTGGTGTGTTAGAAAGCACATGGAACCAAGCTAATACAGATTGCTGGGCTTGGACTGTTTCGCCTGAAGATGCTCCAAACCAACCAGAATTAGTAACCATTGGTATTGAAAAAGGCGAAGTGGTTTCAGTAAATGGGAAAAAATTATCACCATATAACTGTGTTGCAACATTAAATAAAATTGGTGCAAAACATGGTGTTGGTCGAGTTGATATTATTGAAAATCGCTTAGTCGGTATCAAATCGCGTGGTTGTTATGAAACGCCTGGCGGCACAATAATGATGACAGCATTACGTGGTTTAGAACAATTAATATTAGACCGCGACAGCTTTAAATGGCGTGAACAACTAGGTATTGAAATGGCTTATGTTGTTTATGATGGGCGCTGGTTTGCACCATATCGTCGATCAATTCAAGCCGCGGCTGAAGTTTTGGCACAAGACATGACGGGTGAAGTAGTGGTTAAACTTTATAAAGGTAATGCAACTGCCGTGCAAAAGAAATCACCAAATAGCCTATATAATGAAGAATTTGCTACATTTGGTGAAGATGAAGTTTATGATCATAGCCATGCAGGAGGATTTATTCGTCTATTCTCATTATCATCACGTATACGTGCTTTAAATGAGGAACAGCAAAAACAAACTGCCAAAAAAGCGAAAAAGTAAACGCCAATTTGCAAATATACTAGTGATAATAATAAATATATACAGGCAACGTCCTGTATATATTGTTCTTGATTAAATTTAATTTTATTATAAAAATAAATATATAAAACGAAAATTGAAATTGTACAGCTAATCATTAAGATAACATTTATTTAAGATAATATTGAGGTAATTATGGCATTATGGGGTGGGCGTTTTAGCCAAGAAGCAGATCAACGATTTAAGCATTTTAATGATTCATTACGCTTTGATTATCGTCTTGCAGAGCAAGATATCATTGGCTCAATTGCTTGGTCAAAAGCATTGGTAACGGTTAACGTTATATCTTATGATGAACAAAAAAAATTAGAAAAAGCCTTAAATGAATTGTTGCTATTGGTTAAACAAGATCCTAACCAAATTTTACAAAGTGATGCCGAAGACATACACAGTTGGGTTGAACAAAAACTGATTGAAAAAATTGGCGAATTAGGTAAAAAATTACACACAGGACGAAGCCGTAATGACCAATCAACAACCGACTTAAAATTATGGTGTAAAGAGCAAATTCCTCATTTAATTAATGCGATAAATCACTTACGCCAATTACTAGTTACAACCGCTGAACAGCACCAAAAAGCTATTATGCCTGGTTACACCCACTTGCAACGAGCACAACCAATTACATTTGCGCATTGGTGCCTGGCTTATTTTGAAATGTTAAGTCGTGATGTCAGCCGTTTAGAAGATACATTGCAACGTTTAGATGTTAGTCCATTAGGCTCAGGTGCATTAGCTGGAACTGCCTATCCAATGGATCGTGAACAATTAGCGCATTGGTTAGGATTTGCTCAAGCAACTAATAATAGTTTGGACTCGGTGTCTGATCGTGATCACATTCTTGAACTATTAAATAATGCTTCAATAGGTATGGTACACCTATCGCGTTTTGCTGAAGATCTTATTATTTTCAATAGTGGTGAAGCCAATTTTGTTGAACTATCAGATCGAGTGACTTCAGGATCTTCACTCATGCCACAAAAAAAGAATCCAGATGCATTAGAACTGATTCGTGGCAAAATAGGGCGGGTTGCGGGTGCATTAACAGGAGCCTTAATGACCTTCAAAGGTTTACCGCTTGCTTATAATAAAGATTTACAAGAAGACAAAGAGCATCTATTTGACGCACTTGATACTTGGCAAGAATGCTTAGATATGTCCACACTAGTACTAGAGGATATTAAAATTAACTACACAAATTGCCAAGAAGCTGCCAAACAAGGTTATTCTAATGCAACTGAACTGGCTGATTATTTAGTAGCCAAAGGCATACCGTTCCGTGAGGCACACCACATTGTTGGTGAAGCAGTTGTTGATGCTATTGCAAAGCAAAAAGCGCTCGAAGAACTTTCGCTTGAAGAACTACAAAAATTTAGCCCAGTTATTGATAATGATGTTTATCCAATATTATCGTTAGAATCATGCCTAGCTAAACGATGTGCCAAAGGTGGGGTTTCACTACAACAGGTAAAATCAGCGATTGAAGTTGCCAAGCAACAACTTTATAAACAGCTATATTAATCTAATAACAACTATACCTGTATTAGCTGGTATTTTTATACTGAAACACATAGTTACCTGAAACTTTTTAACAAAAAATATGATTGTATATCTGTTCATACAGTGTAAAAATAGAGCTCTTTTTTGAATGGATTAAAGTGAAGCATAATGAGTAAAAGTTATAATTTTAGTGCCGGTCCAGCAAAATTGCCTGCTGAAGTATTAAAACAAGTTCAAACTGAATTATTAAATTGGCATAATACTGGCGCATCAGTCATGGAATTAAGCCATAGAGGTAAAGATTTTGACGCCTGTGCTATTGAGGCTACCAACGACCTACGAGAAATCTTAAACGTTCCTAAAAATTACAAAATTCTTTATTGCCAAGGTGGAGCCAGAGCACAATTTGCTGCAGTTCCATTAAATATTTTAGGAAATAAAACCAGTGCCGACTATATTAACAGTGGTTATTGGAGCCAATGCGCAATCAAAGAAGCCAGCAAATATTGCCAAGTTAATGAACAAAATGTTGTTATCAAACAAAACGGACTAACGGCTGTTAAATCTATGTCAGAATGGCAATTAAATGATAATGCTGCCTATGTACACTATTGTCCAAACGAAACAATTGATGGCGTTCAAATCTTTGAAGAACCCAACTTTGGTGACAAAACCGTTGTAGCTGACTTATCATCGTGTATATTATCGCAACCTATTGACATAAATCGATATGGCATAATTTATGCGGGTGCTCAAAAAAATATTGGTCCATCAGGTATTACCATTATCATTGTGCGAGAAGATTTAATTGGCCATGCAAAAAAAATCTTACCATCAGTACTAGATTACAAAATCTTAATGGACAACGATTCAATGTTTAACACTCCACCTACATTTGCATGGTATTTGTCGGGGCTAGTGTTTAAATGGATAAAAAGTCTTGGTGGATTAAAAGCAATGCAGCAACGAAACCAAGCTAAAGCACAATCACTATATCAATTCATCGACCAATCTAACTTTTATCGAAATAATGTTGCAGTAGCAAATCGGTCAATTATGAATGTTACTTTTTTATCACCAAATGAAGAGTTGGATAAAAAATTTGTAAGCGAATCAACTCAAGCTAACATTATTGGCATTAAAGGTCACCGAATTGCAGGAGGTATGCGAGCATCAATTTATAACGCTATGGATCAAGAAGGCATCAATTATTTAATTGATTTTATGCAGCGATTTGAAAAACAAAATAGCTAAATTAACTCAAAATATTACAAGTTATTACTATCAGCAAAAAGGGAAGGAAAAACTTCCCTTTTTCATTTAATCAGCATTATTTACAGCTATAAACCTCACCAACCATAACCGCATCTGTTGGTGCAATATCAGAAATATATTGCATTGAAGTATCCTGTGCATTATAAATCACATTACCACCCATTGCAGCAGCTTTATTCATCAGGTCAGAAGCCGCATCACGAATAAGCTCACTATGTGTTTTAAGACCAGAAAAAAAACTACTACGACGCCCCTCTGCTTTACCTAATAACTGACAAGAAGCAGCTGGTTTAGTATCAATAAACCGAACTTGACTACCGACAGAAGTAGTTTGATAGTTAGAACTACTACAAGCACCTAAAAGTAAAGTCGCAACCATCGTAACACCAATGAATAATAATTTTTTTATAGACATAATATTTCCTCAACCAATAAAACAACAATCAATAATAAACTAAATTATTGTAGCAGTTTAATTAAACAAAAAATATCAGTAATTAAACTTGTATAAAATCTAATAAATCACAGGGCAATAAATAATCAAACCGACCTATTTTATTAATTAACTATAGCAAATTCGATTTAACTTTATTATAATCGCAACCCTACTAACTAAGTAGCACATCCAAATGGCCCCTTAGCTCAGTTGGTCAGAGCAGTCGACTCATAATCGATTGGTCACTGGTTCAAGTCCAGTAGGGGCCACCATCAATATCATGATTTTAATGTTTAATAAATTTTTTAATTTTTTAAGGGTTAATATCATGAAAAAAATGCAACAGTGATCACTATAGCCGATACTAAAGGCGGTTCTACCAAATCGACTACAGCAGTTAATATTGCTGCTTTTATAGCTCATGCTGGGTTAAAAACACTATTATTGGATTTTGACTTAGAGCAGCCTACAGCTTGTTCATATTTTCCATTGCAAAAAGAAGCTCCATACGGCGTTTATGAGTTTCTTATAATGCATGAAACAGATTTAGATAAACTAATATCTGCGACAACAACACAAATTGTAACTCTCCCCTAAAATAGTACAGCAAAAAAGTAGAAAATTCTCTATGATAAAAGTAAAAGGGGATTTAATGATGAAAAAAATGACTGAACATCAAATCGTCGCTATTTTAAAAGAAGCTGAAGCAGGTATTCCTGTCAAGGAACTCTGCCGTAAATATGGCATGGGTAATTCAACTTTTTATAAATGGCGGGAAAAATACGGC
>NZ_LZHJ01000021.1:0-1528 GCF_001690815.1 Gilliamella sp. GillExp13
ACGCAAAACAGGGCTAGTATTAATTGGGCGCCTCAATCAACGTACCGCCTCCGAAACGAGAGATATGATAATAAAATTGCTAACGCCGTTTGAAAAAATGGTTAAAAGCATCACCTTTGATAATGGGATGGAATTTAATTATCATCATGCTATTGAGCATTATTTAAATACTACCGTGTACTTTGCGGAGCCTTATAAAAGCTGGCAAAGAGGCACAAATGAAAACACCAATGGCTTAATACGTCAGTTTATACCTAAGTCAGCGGCCATTTCATTAGTTGACGACAAACAGATAAAGAAAATACAATATCTATTGAACACGCGCCCAAGAAAACGGCATAAGTTTAAAAGCCCTGCCGATTTTTATTCTAAGGAGCTAAGAAGAATTGCACTTCATGGTGTAATCTAAGAAATGCCTATCAAATATTAAAACAAAATCAAGGGGCATTAAATAAACTCCTTGACATTATCCACCATCATTTTTGCTTAAAATAAGGGATGATTATGGATAAAAAACAGGGTTTATTATTAGTTAATCTAGGTACACCAAATGCGGCAACATCCGATGCAATAACGAAGTATTTAACCGAATTTTTGCTTGATAAACATGTAGTTGATTTACCTAAGCTGTTTTGGTATCCCATTTTAAACTATTTAGTGATACCAAAACGAGTACCTTATATTATAAGGCATTATCAAAAAATTTGGATAAATGACGCTTCGCCTTTATTGTATTATAGTCGATTGTTGTGTGATAAATTACAATGTCATTTACCGAATATGCAATGCGAATTAGCCATGACTTATGGTGAGCCCAATTTGCAATCAAAATTAAATAAACTTCGATCCTGTGAAAAAATTACGGTATTACCCCTGTTTCCACAATATTCAACAACAACACTCGCCGTATTTGATAAAATTCAACAAATTATAGCGACCGATACCATCATCGATAACATTGACACGATTCGCGATTATGCTGATCATCCAAGTTATATCAATGCACTTTATTGGCAAATAAAGCACGCTTTTTATGATCACGGTCAACCTGAAGTGCTTGTGTAAATGCCCCAAACTTAGTACACAACTCACGTAGAAAATTAAGCTGCTTGTTTTAGTGTTTTATACTCAATCGGTGTCATGTTATTTAATGCCTCATGCGGTCTTTCGGTGTTATAAATCGTTAGCCATTCTTCGGTTATTCTCCTTGCTTGTGCTAAGTTGTTAAAAAGATATAAATCAAGTACTTCAGTACGATAGGTACGATTAAATCGTTCAATATAACCATTTTGATAAGGGCTACCGGGCTTTATATAATCAATGGCTATATCATGTGATTTAGCTCAGTTTATAAAGGTTTTTCCTGTAAATTCTGGCCCATTATCGACCCGTATTTTTAATGGATATCCATGATATTCGGCCAGTTTATCTAAGTAACGGGTAATCCTTCCTGCTGGTAAGCTGACTGCAATATCAATACCTAACGCCTCACGATTAAAGTCATCGATGACATTGAATGTCCTAAAGC
>NZ_LZHJ01000022.1:0-47399 GCF_001690815.1 Gilliamella sp. GillExp13
ATGTGCTTGATAGGCTTGATTAGGTTTTGAGTTTCTTTTTATCTCTCGACTTATTGTCGAAGGATGTCTATTGAGTAGCTGGGCTATCTCTTTTTTATTCTTTCCGGCTTGTAATAATACGAAAATTTGGTATCTTTCCTTCCTAGAAAGGTGATTATAATACATAGCAATCTCCAAACTGTGGTGGTGCGAAGGTGCTAGTATAAATCACCTTTCTACTTTCTTCACTCCACCGTGTTTAAAATTGCACTTCATGTTTGAATCCAGGATTGAATATCTAAGCTGTTTTATAGAAAAACATTCCAATTTTTCACCACACTTAAAGGTGAATATAGTCATTAATCTAGCATTAGAATGAGCCCTGAACTGGTAAAGGGGTGTTGCAAAAATAGTTGATTAGAGTATTGATTTTGTTTGTGTTTTTATAAAAACAATTAATTTATAATTAGTTATTACCCTAACCAATTATTTATTATAATAAAACTTGACAAAGCATGAGCAATTGTTGATAATGGCGCCGTTTTTTTAACCTGAATTTTTTATTATAACGAGGTGGCAAAATGCCTGTAGTTAACACTTTATCTTAATGCCGACTTGGTATCTTCTATCATATTGTCTTTTGCTTAGTATTATCTAAGCCCCTTCGTTGCAATTCAATCTATAGATTTTTGCCTTGTCGGTTTTCCCTTATTTTTTGGAGAAAACATTATGACAATGGAATCTTATATTCAAAATTTAGAATTAATTAAATATCCACGAACACTGCACCTAGAAAGCTCACGCTTACAGTTTGGTGATAGTGAACATGGACAACGTCCTTATAAGCAATTAGCTGGTCAATATATTGTTATTGAAGAAAAACTTGATGGAGCAAACTGTGCTATTAGTTTTTCAGCTAGTGGTGAGCTGTTGCTTCAATCTCGAGGACATTACTTAATAGGTGGTTCACGAGAACGCCAATTTAACCTTTTAAAGCACTGGGCTTGCGTGCATGAATATTGGTTACTTGAGCGTTTAGAAGATCGCTATATTCTTTATGGTGAATGGTTACACAAAAAACATGCTATTTTTTATGATGCTTTACCGCACTATTTTTGTGAGTTTGATATTTGGGATAGACAACAAAACTGTTTTTTATCTACCCTAAAGCGACATCAATTATTAGCTGGTGGTCCTGTTTTATCGGTGCCTGTGTTGTTTGCAGGGATTGCACCTTCTAAATTGAGCGATTTATTGGCGTTAGTCAAACCATCTTTGGCTAAAACCGCTAATTGGCGTACTTGCTTTGAACAAATCGTGATGCGTGAAAAGCTAGACTTAAGCAAAGCTTGGCAACAATGCGATAACTCTGACTTGATGGAAGGGTTATATCTTAAAATCGAATCGGAAGAACAAACCATTGATCGCTTAAAATGGGTTAGGCAGGATTTTGTTCAGGCGATTTTAGATGCAGGGCAACACCATAGTGAACAGCCTTTTATTCCAAACCAGTTGGCTCAAGGTGTTGAGTTATATACACCTCAATTAACAGTAAATTGGAATAATGGATGCCTAAAAGGGGGTAAATTATGAATTACCAAGTACTAAAACAACAAATAGCAAGTACGTTGGCAACAGATGATTTTAGCCCATGGTTAACCTGTATTCCTGAATTGAATAGTTTGATAATAACGCCACAAGATCCCTCGCATCATGGAGAGGGGAACGTTTGGGTTCATACGCAAATGGTTGTGCGTGCATTATTAACGCAAGAAGAGTTTACCAATGCAACAGAAGATGAGCAGTTTGTATTATTTATGACTGCTTTATTACATGATATCGCTAAGCCAGAAACCACCGTTATAGATGAGTTGACAGGTAAAATTACACAACCAAGGCATTCCAAAAAAGGCGAGATCCGTAGTCGTATATTATTATGGCGAATGGGGGTGCCATTTGATTTGCGGGAACAAATCTGCCGAATTATTAGTGTACATCAAGTGCCTTTTTTTGCTTTAAGTGATGAGGAAAGAAATAAATCACCCGAATATTTAATTCACCGCTTATCGTGGCAATTGCCTATTTGGATGTTGTGTTTGCAAGCTAAAGCAGATATGGAAGGTCGTATTTGTGCTGATAAACGCCGAGCGCTTGATGAAGTTGAACTCTTTAGGCAATTGGCACTTGAAGAAGGGTGTTTATATCACCCTCGTCAATTTGTTGATGATTATACTCGTATCCAATATTTTCGAGGTAGTAATGTATTACCAGATTATGCATTATATCCTCAAGAAGGATCTAAGGTGATTATGCTAGCTGGTTTACCTGCATCGGGTAAAAATAGTTGGGTGAGTAAACATTATCCAACATGGGATGTTGCTTCTTATGATGATGCTAGATCTGAGCTAAAACTAAAGCACGGTGAAAACGAAGGGCTGGTTATTCAGTTTGTGTTAGCAAAGGTTAAACAGTGGTTAAGAACAAAACAACCTTTTATTTGGAATGCGACCCACTTATCGCAAGAAATGCGTCAAAAAGCACTCGATTTGCTTTATGCTTATCATGCGAATGTGGAAATTGTCTATCTTGAACAACCAGAAAAAGAGTTGTATCGCCGTAATTCAGCACGAGATACTACGTTGCCAAATAAAGCAATTCAGCGGTTATTAAATAAATGGGAAGTTCCATTACCGACTGAAGCACATAAGGTGAGTTATTTTATTAATCAATAATTATTACTCATCTTTGGTTATATTAATTGGGGCCGATATTAAAGCCCCAAAATTAATTGGAGAATAGTGTTAAATATTAAATTCTGTTATTTTTAATTACTTTTTATATCAATAAATCTTATCTTTTTATTGTCTTGTTTTATCCATTATATTGAGACAAAAACCAAGTAATCGCAATTAAATCCGCCGATCCACCAGGGCTTAAATTACGTTTTATTAATTCACTGTCAAGATGATATAAATTTTCTCGTACTTTTGGATTGATTACGCCACCTTGTTTGATGAGTTTTTTCGATTGTTCTTGGACAAAGGTCAAGCCATCAAGTCCACCTCGTGAAACTACATTAGTGTCTTGATTAAAAGCAAGTAAATGTAACATCGCTTGTAATAAGCAAGTTTCTTCATCATAGCCGTTCTTTTGCATTTGTTGAAAGATAGGCAGTGAGATATTTCTAACTGTTGCATAACCTGATTCTGCTTCTCCTCTTGCTCCTGTAAGGTTATGGAGTTTAAATAGCTTTTCACCAACAGAATTTGTTAGATTATTTTGTTTTAGCTCGCTTTGAACAATGCCTTGGCAAATGGATGAAACTTCGTTACAAATGCTTTGTATATTGATTGGTAAGTTTAATTGCTCTAACTTGCCAATAGCGCCGAGCAGCAAACCAAAGGCAAATATCCCGCCTTTATGAGTATTAACTTGATTGGTGGCTTTAAACATCGCTTGTTCGCAATTAATACCAATTGGTCTAATGCCAGCTAAAAAAAGTTGATTTTTATGCAAAGCTGATATTCTACCATATTGGTAGAAACGTTCAAACCAGACACAAATAGCACTAATACTTTGAAAAAAGGTTTGGAAATCCATATCACGATGTGCTCCACTATTATTCATATCAACTAATCCGGGTTTTGGTGATAAGCAAATTTCTTTGATTAATGCTTTAGTTGCTAATTGCGCAGGTAAACATCGGTTAGGGTCATTATTGAGTTGTAATTCTAATAATGCTACTTGCTGAGAATAATCACTCATTACTATTGGTTACCTATAGGGATTCGATTTAATTAATTTGCATGATGCTATGATGTAAACACCAAGCCACTCTTTTAAATGGATTGGTGTGTGATAAAACTAATAATCGTTATGTGTTGATACAGCTAGTACTTCCCGATTTCCATTATGGCTTGGGGCGCTAATAATGCCTTCTACTTCCATTTGTTCGACAATTCGGGCTGCTCGGTTGTAGCCAATTCTAAATTTTCGTTGTACGCTAGAGATAGAAGCTCTTCGTGTTTCTATGACAAAAGCAACAACTTGGTCAAATAATGGATCGAGTTCTTCATCTGACGAGTTGGAATTGCCATTTTCGCTATCATCGGTCGCAACTGTGACATTTTCAACGTATTTTGGTGTGCCACGTGCTTTCCAATCTTGCACAACGGCGTGCACTTCTTCATCACGCACAAATGCACCGTGAACACGAATTGGAATGGAGCTATTAGGGGCTAAATAAAGCATATCTCCCATACCAAGTAATGATTCTGCTCCCATTTGATCTAAAATAGTGCGAGAATCAATTTTGCTTGATACTGTAAAAGCGATACGAGTTGGTATATTCGCTTTGATTAAGCCTGTAATGACATCCACCGATGGACGTTGTGTGGCTAAGACTAGATGAATACCTGCTGCTCGCGCTTTTTGAGCAAGCCGTGCAATTAGTTCTTCGACTTTTTTACCGACAGCCATAATCAAATCAGCAAACTCATCGACCATGACCACAATATAGGGTAATTTTTCGAGTGTTGGCATATTAAGATCCATACTATCAGTTGGTTTCCAAAGTGGATCGGGAATTGGTCTGCCCATTTGTTCTGCTAGTTTTATTTTTTCGTTATAACCAGCAATATTACGCACACCTAATGCTGACATTAGACGATAGCGTCGTTCCATTTCGTTAACACACCAATTTAATGCATTAGCGGCATCTTTCATATCAGTAACCACTTGTGTTAATAAATGTGGTATTCCTTCATAAATAGATAACTCTAGCATTTTGGGGTCAATCATAATAAACCTGACATCTTCAGGTTGCGATTTATATAAAATGCTTAAAATCATCGCATTAACACCAACTGATTTACCCGAGCCAGTAGTACCAGCAACAAGTAAATGAGGCATTTTAGCAAGATCAGCAACCACTGATTGCCCAGCGATATCTTTTCCTAATACGACAGTTAACGGCGATTGAGCATCTTTAAATTGAGGGCTGTCTAAGACTTCTCTAAAATAGACTGTTTGACGATTTTTATTGGGCAATTCAATACCTACATAAGGTTTTCCCGGAATAACTTCAACTACACGAACCGATGGCATTGATAATGATCGTGCTAAGTCACGATCTAGCGTTGAAATTCGTGCCGCTTTGATACCCGGTGCAAGTTCAATTTCAAATCGAGTAATCACCGGTCCCGGTAAATAATCAACCACTTTTGCCTTAACTCGATAATCCGATAAACTTTTTTCAATCAGTTCCGACATTGCGTTTAAGGCACCATGATCGACTTCGATTCGAGCTGTTGGTGGCGCAGTTAATAAGTTCAGTGACGGTAGTGGCGTAGTCGGTTTAGGTAACGGTTTATCATTACGTCTTAATAACGGATGAATTAAGCTATCTTCGTCATTTTCATTGAAATGATTATGTTGAATATCTTCAACACGATCTTCTTCAGGATAGATATCATCAATAATTGGATTTGCTTTTTTTAGAGCTTCAGTGTCAACATATTCTAGTTGCTCTACGTCTGTTTTCACTTCTTTTATTTCAGTTTCAGTCTTTGTATCTGTTATGTTTTGTGTAACTTCTATAGATGCAGTGTCTTTTGTACTTGTAATAACCTGTGGTTCTTGAATAAATGGTTGTTTGGTTTCAGTTGTTTCTATAGCTGAAAAGTTGATGGATGATTCAAACGGTGTTTGTTCATTAGTAAAATTAATTTTGGGTTCGTTGTGTACTGATGTAAACAGTGGTTTACTTGGTGCATCTGAAATTGTGTATTTTTCTGGTTCATCGAATGGTAGTTTTTCTTCTGATTTTTGTGTTTGTATTACCTGTTTTATTTGTTCTATTGATGAAGACAAGGTTTGCTCTTGCTCTGGAGTAGCTTTGTTTCCATTCATGTTTTGAATAATTGATTCAAGGCGAGATAAAATCTCGTTAGGATCGAGCTCTTTATTTTGTGGATTATCACTTGTTAGAGGCACTGTTGTTGACTGTGGTACTTGAGTATCTTTGTGGGATGATTTGATTAATTCATCGGTTGTTTTTATTGAGATTGTTTTATCGTCAGACGATATGATGGTATTTGCAGTCTGATTTTGAGTTGTTTCAACACTAAAGATAGTATTTGATGTTGGAATGATATTGGTATCATCATCTGATTTTTTATCTAGTTTTGTATCAAAAGGTATTGTAAATTGAGGATCTTTTATTTCCTCATTAGTCTGTGCTATTGGTTTTTCGTTTAGTGGATCTGGTTGTTTAAGTTTATTAGCTGTGCGAGGCTTAATTAACCATCTAATCGGTAGTAGTAAAATCATGACAAAAGCACCTAATTTTTCAATTAGATTTAACCATGATAATCCAGTTAATAATGTGACACAGGCCAAGCAAGTTCCAAGAAGAATTAAGGATAAAGTAATGCTATCTATAATTGGTAAAAGGCTTTCGATGACTATCGCACCTAAATAACCGCCCGCTTCAAATTGTTCAGAATCAGCAATATTTAAAGTAAAAAATCCTGTAGCACTAAATATAAATGCTAACACACCAATAATCCGAAATGAAAGACTAAAGTAGTTTATAGGATCATTAGCATGTTTATAAAAATAAACGATTGACTGTAAACAAATAAAAATAGCGATAAAAGGTAGGCTATAAGCAATAAAGCCTAAAAATTGAAACAGAACGTCACAGATGTATGCGCCAATATAACCGCCAAAATTACTAATAGGATAGTGCCAAGCTGTACGAGACCAACCTGGATCGGATGGATCGTAACTGAACTGCGATAGAAATAAACAAACAGATAAACCTATTATTGTTAGTAGGATCAATTGAGCGATGATCTGTTTTTTTGTAATTTTGGGCTTTTTCAAACAAGTACCTAAAAATTATTGCTATTAAAATAGCTGGCATTTTATCATAAATTGTGCTTGCTCACAGAGCCAATACCGTTTAAAACGCAATTTATTGTTGGGTTATTATGCAACAGGAAGTAGGCTAGTTTTAAATCTTATACCATTTTGTACATATCGTTGTGCATTAGTGATATTTGCTGTAATTTCAGCTTTAGTTAATTTGCGGATAATTTTTGCGGGTGATCCCATAATTAAACAACCTTCTTCATAAGGTATGGTATGTGTTACTAACGAGTTGGCGCCAACAAGGCAATTTTTTGCAATTTTGGCATTGTTTAATATAGTACTACCCATACCAATTAATACATTATCTTCAATGGTGCAACTATGTAGGATAACATTATGCCCAATAGTGACATTCTCGCCAATAATGCAAGGGATATCTGTTTCAATATGGATGGTAGTGTTATCTTGCACATTGCTATTTTTACCAATATGTATGGGAGCAATATCACCGCGTAAAACAGCGTTGAACCAAATAGAAACACCCTCTTGTAAAACGACATCACCAATGATATCAGCAGATTTTGCGATAAAACAATTTTGATGAATTTGTGGATGTAAATCACCTAGTTGATAGATCATAATTATTACCTTTTATTATTTTTGACACTCAAAAATAAGCTCACAGAAATAAAATTACATAACACCATAGAGCCAACCATTAGCCACTCTGTTGTATTATTGATCGTTATGGATTGCGCAGTTGGCGTTGATACCAATAATGATAATAATATGCCTATTGCTCCAGCGATTGCAAAACGAATTGTACCGGCAAGAGATGAGGCTGTACCTGCAATATAGGGATAAAAGTCTAAAACAATTGCCATACTATTTCCACCAATGGTTGACATACAACCAATATATCCTGCAATGCAAATAACAAGATAGGCAAATCCGAGATTAAATAATGTTACGATGGTAAGGCCTATTGCCATAACAAATTGGACCAAAAGACCGAACTGCATCATTTTAATCGAGCCAACATGTTTAACAAAACGGCTATTTAATGTATTCATAAACACCATAACTATTATATTGAATGCAAAGTAGTAGCCAAAATTAGTTGATGCAACACCGTGTAGATTCATATATACAAAAGGTCCTAAGCTTAAAAATGAAAATAATCCAGCTCCAGAAAATGCACCTAACATCATATAAGTTAATACTTGGCGATGCCTGAACAGTGTAATAAAATTACTTAAAATACGAATTAAACTAAATTTATTGCGTTTTGTTTTTGCTAATGCTTCAGGAATAAATGCGATCACTAGACCAAAGCAAGTCAAAGCAATTAGGCTGATAGTGTAGAAATTGGCTTGCCAATTAAACCAATATAAAATAAATCCACCAATAATTGGTGCGAGTAATGGTGCTACGTTGGATATCAGCATGACAAACGACATCATTTTAGAAAATTCGTCACGATCACGATAAATATCTTTCATTAACGCATTAATGACTATTGCTGTAGCCGCTGCCGCAATGCCATGGAAAAAGCGAGCTGTAATTAATTGATTAATATTGTTGGCAATACCACAGCTTAACGCCGCAACTATAAAAATAATTAGACCCAAAATGAGAACATTACGACGCCCATAACTATCTGTGAGTGGTCCAAATAAAAGTTGTCCAACAGAAAATCCTAATAAATAGCAACTAATTGTTAGCTGTACCGTGCCATCGGTTACATTAAAGTCGCGTGCAATCGTTGGCATACTAGGTAAATACATATCTATGGATAAAGGCATCAACATAGAAAGTAATCCAAGGATAAAAATAAGCGCTTGTTTGGAAATTTTAATATCACTTAAACAATCTTGAGTTGGCACGTCATACTTCCTTCAAATTTTTTAAAATGCACCTAAAAATATGTCATATAAATGAGATAAAATTATTTAAAAAATATTCATTTATCTAAATGGAAAGTTGCTATTAAGATTAATGTAAATTATATGTGTCAATTAAACGAGTCGATTTCATCTTGTGAAAGTGGTCGATATTCACCTTCAGGTATATCAAGAATTACCTTACCTATTTGTTTGCGATGCAATTCAACAACATGGTTATTGACTGCTGCAAACATGCGTTTAACTTGATGATATCGTCCTTCACTAATAGTTAATTCAGCGTGAAAGTCATCAATAATATTTAATTTCGCTGGTTTGGTAAGTGATTTCTCATTTTTTAATTGGATACCATTTTTAAATATATCAATCAGTTCAATATATAATGGCTGTTCAACCGTGACGGCATAGACTTTTTCGCAATGATGTTTGGGTGATGTAATACGGTGTGACCACTTACCATCGTCAGTAAGTAGAACAAGTCCTGTAGTATCAAGATCAAGTCTACCTGCTGCATGCAATTTTTCAGGCATTGGTTCATCAATAAAATAAAGTATAGTAGGGTGGTCAGGATCATCAGTCGAACAGACATAACCTTGAGGTTTATTAAGCATAAAGTAACGATTATTGGTTACGGGTATGATTTCATAACCATCATACTCAACCACTTGCTTGGGTAATAACTGGTAAGCACCTGATTTTATAATTTCACCATCGACAGTCACTTTTTTAGCTTTGAGTTCTTTGGTTACAATAGTGCGGCTAGCGCCTAAGTGATGAGCGAGAAATTTATCTAATCGCATAATTTAAACAATATCCTTGTATTACTCTAGAGGTGTATATATATCAAAACGGTGATTTTTAGTTTTAATTTCGGCCGTCGGTTTTTGATTGGCTAAAAACGGTGCATAATCGGGTCTTTTCACTACGATCCGTTTTTTTGCTAATTTTCTTGCTGGTTCTAATAAGCTATCTGCATCATTATCACTGCCCACTAATTGTTGAAAAATGCGCATCTCTTTTTTGACAAGCGCACTTTTTTGTCGATGTGGAAACATTGGATCGAGATAAATAACATCAGGTTTTTCAGGGTAAGTGCTCAATCCCTCAATGCTTGAATGATAAATTAAACGTAAATGTTGCTCAAGCCAACTACCGATTTTGGGATCTTGGTAGGCACGCTGCAAGCCATCTTCTAGCAATGCAGCAACAACAGGATGCCTTTCAAACATAGTGACATGGCAACCGATTGATGCTAAAACAAATGCATCTCGACCAAGCCCTGCTGTGGTATCAAGAACTGTAGGTAAATACTCGCCTTTGATACCTACTGCTTTAGCAATCGCTTCGCCACGTCCACCACCAAATTGGCGACGATGAGCCATTGTTCCAGAAACAAAGTTTACGCATATTGCCCCTAGTTTTGGTTCGTCAGTTTTTTGTAACTCAAGTTGATTGTTTTGGGTAACAAGAGCGAATGGAAGATCAGCATGTGTGGATAACCACTGCTCAGCTAATAATTTTAGCTGAGCAAAGTTAGAATTAGTGGATACCATAATGACGAAGTAATGCTTCAAGTTGAGGTTCGCGGCCTCGGAAGTTTTTAAATAATGTCATAGGCTCATCGCTACCACCCTGTGACAAGATGTTATCAAGAAATGCATTGCCTGTTTTAGCGTTGAAAATACCTTCTTCTTCAAAACGTGAAAATGCATCAGCGGATAATACTTCTGCCCATAAATAGCTATAATAACCTGCAGCATAACCACCAGCAAAGATATGGCTAAATGCGTGTGGAAATCTTCCCCATTCAACGGTAGGAACAACGGCAACTTGCTTTCTTATTTCAGCCAATGTATTTAAAATATCAGGATCTTTTTGTGTATGTAATTTAAAGTCAAAAAGACCAAATTCCAATTGGCGTAAAATAAATAGTGCTGCTTGATAGTTTTTAGCATCTAGCATCTTTTCTAACATATCAGTTGGTAACGGTTCACCAGTTTGATAATGCCCAGATATGAATGCAAGCGCTTCAGGCTGCCAACACCAGTTTTCTAAAAATTGACTTGGTAATTCAACAGCATCCCATGGCACCCCATTAATACCAGAAACTGATGAAGTATCAATTTCGGTTAACATGTGGTGTAAACCATGACCAAATTCATGGAAAAGGGTTGTGACTTCGTCGTGTGTAAATAGTGCTGGTTTATCACCAACAGGGCGATTGAAGTTACAAGTTAAATAGGCAACGGGTTTTTGTACATGACCATCAGCAAAACGCATACGACCAATACAATCATCCATCCAAGCGCCGCCACGCTTATGTTCACGTGCATATAAATCAAGATAGAAACTACCTTTTAACTCACCATTTGCGGCAAAGAGATCATAAAATTTAACTTCAGGATCCCAAACTTCAACGCCTTGTCGCTCTTTGGCTGTAATACCAAAAATGCGATGCACTACTTCAAATAAACCATTAATAACTCGTTGTTGAGGGAAATAAGGGCGCAATTCTTCATCGTTGATAGCGTACAAATGCTGTTTTTGCTTTTCACTATAATAAGCTATATCCCATGGTTTGATGTCACTTGCGCCAAAAAACTCATAAGCATAACGTTTAAGATCTGCTAACTCTTTTTCACCTTGAGGTTTAGCCTTAGTTGCTAAATTGTTTAAAAACTCAATGACTTGAGCGGTTGAGCTTGCCATTTTTGTTGCTAGTGATTTATTAGCATAATTATCGAAGCCTAGTAATAGTGCAAGCTCATTACGAAGCGTTAAGATTTGTTTGATAATTTCAGTGTTATCCCACTTACCTGCGTTTGGTCCTTGATCTGACGCACGAGTATTATAGGCTTGGTAAAGTTCAAATCGTAAATCACGATTATCACAGTAGGTCATGACGGGAAGATAACTTGGTATATCTAAGGTTAGTAACCAACCCTCTTTATCTTTTAATTTAGCCTGTTCTTTTGCGGCAGAAAGCGCACTTTCAGGCATGCCAGATAGTTCTTTGATATCGGTAATTAATTTTGACCATCCCATGGTGGCATCGAGCACATTGTTACTATATTTTGAGGATAATTCTGATAATTTTGCGACAATTTCACCATAACGTTTCTGTTTGTCATCGGGTAAGCCAATTCCAGATAATTCAAAATCACGTAGTGCATTATCAACCACTTTTTTCTGTGCTTTGGTTAAAGTAGCATATTGTTCGCTTTCTTTGAGTTGCTTATAAGCTTGATATAAAGGTTTATGTTGCCCAACCCATGTACTATATTCAGATAGTAATGGCAGACAAGCTTCATAAGCTTCACGTAATTCAGGGCTATTTTTAACTGAGTTAAGATGACTAACTGGAGACCAAGCTCGTCCAAATTTTTCGTCTGCTTCATCAATTGGTTGAATTAAGTTATCCCAAGTATATTGGCTATTTTGCTTTAATACTGCTTCAATGGTATTTCTGCAGTTTTTTAAAGTTTCTTGTATAGCAGGCAAAACATGTTCGGGTTTAATTTGTGAAAAAAGGGGTAATGGTGCATCTGTTAATAATGGATTAGTCATGTAGCGATACCTTTATACAAATGGTGTTGTCTATTGATACAACATAATATGGTGGCGAAAACAATTAATTCAAGGGATTATCATGCTAAGAAATGGTTATAACCCCATAAGTTTGCGTTCACGTTGCCATTCAGTGGGGGTATAAGTCTTTATAGAAAGCGCATGAATACGGTTATCATTAATAAATTCAGCCAAAGGGGCATAGATTGCTTGTTGTTTTTTCACTCGATTTAAATCGGCAAATAATTCTCCTACAGCAATAACTTGGAAATGGCTTCCATCATCGGTTAGGACATGTACATCATCAAGTTCAAGCGAATTTTTTAATTTGTCTATAATTTCTTGTTTATCCATTATTCATACTCATCATTAATGTAAATTATGGGGGATATTTTTTGTTAAAAAGTTTCAGGTAACTATGTGTTTCAGTATAAAACTTAACATTTTTTAAATATTAATTACAGGTTGTAGATCATACAATGTAATTAATGTTTGTAGCTGAGGATTAATACCTTTGAGCTTTACATGATATTTATTGCAAAAATAAATTAAAGTTGCGAGCCCTGAAGAATCAACCCGAGTAAGTTGCGCAACATCAATGCATTTTACACCATTTAAAATAGTATTTTGTGTTGACCACAAATCATTTAAAGAGTGAACATCAAGTTCACCCTGTAAAGACAATATTTCTTGTTGTTTTTCTGTTTTTATTTGCGACATTATGGCTAGCCTTTGGGTTTAGCGTTTGGGTCAATATTGCGATTTGAAAGATCAGTTAATTGTTTAGTTAATGCGTCAATACCATCTTGGCGTAAAATTGTTGACCATTCATTTTGCTTGGTGGTGATCATGCTGACGCCTTCTGCAACTAAATCATAAGCTTTCCATTCGCCAGTGACAGAGTTTTTACGCCATTGGAAATCAATACGTAATGGTTGTTGGTTTTTATTAGGTTGGTTTAATAAAACACGAATAGAGATAAGCGTTTTCCCTGTTAAATCTTTTGGCGATTCAACCTGATAAGTTTGGCCATTATACATAGATAATGCTTGAGCAAAAGTTTGTACTAAATAGTTTTCAAAAGCAGCGAAATAAGCTTTACGTTGCGCATCTGTAGCACTTTTATAATAATTACCTAAAATTAATGCGCCAGCATACTTTACTTGTACATAAGGTAATAATTCTGTTCTTACGATCTCTTTTAGTTTGTTTGGGTTTGATTTTAATGTCGCAGATTGTGCATTCATGGTGCTGAAAATCTTATTAGCAGACACTTCCATCTCTTTATAAGGATCATTTTCAGCAAACGCATTAGCACTAAATATTAAAGCTAATGCAAAAAAAATAGTGTGTTTAAATTTGGTTAACATAGTAACAAAACTCCTTAATTTTCATTTATATCTTGTGTATCTTGTTTCTTATCTTTATCGGTCGAACCTCCAGTACTATAAAGGAATTGACCAATTAAGTCTTCAATAACCATTGCTGGTTTAGTGTTGTATATTACAAAACCATCATGAAAATAAGCTGGTTCATGATTATTTGTTGGCAAATTGTTGCTTGTACCTTCGCTATCCAATGAATCAAGTTCTAATTCAGTACTTTTATCAAGTCCAAAGTTAATATCAATAAATTGTTCACCTAATAAACCTGATGTTTTAATTGAAAGCGAACTTGAAACTGGAATTTGATTGTATTGTGCATCAATATCTATTGTTACATAGGGTTTATATACATCAAGATCTGATGATTTTAGTGTTATATTACTGACTCGACCAATCACAACGCCACCGATTTTGATTGGAGAACGTGCTTTTAATCCGCCAATATTATCAAATACAGCATAAACTCGATATGAATTATGACTAGCAAATGATGTTGGATCCGTTACACGGAAACATAAAAAAAGTACCGAGCAAATGACCAGTACCATAAATAATCCTACTGTGATTTCAACTTTACGACTCATGTTTAATGACCTCAATGACTAAACATTAATGCGGTTAAAATAAAATCTAACCCCAAAATTACTAATGATGAATAAACAACAGTGCTTGTTGTTGCTCGACTAATTCCTTCTGATGTTGGTACACAATCATAACCATTGAAAAGTGCAATCCAAGTGCTGGCAATGGCAAATGCAAAGCTTTTTACAAAACAGTTACCTAGATCATGCCACCAATCAACATTACTTTGAATAGATGACCAAAAAAAGCCTGCATCAATACCTTTCCAATCAACACCTACAATAACACCACCTAAAATACCAACGGTAACAAAAATTGCAGTTAAAAATGGCATACTGAAAAAACCAGCCCAAAAACGAGGTGCAATAATACGTCGTAATGGATCAATTGCCATCATTTCCATACTTGATAGCTGCTCAGTTGCTTTCATTAAGCCGATTTCAGCCGTTAATGCAGAGCCAGCACGGCCTGCAAACAGCAAACCAGCAACAACAGGACCTAACTCACGAAGTAGGGCAAGGGCTACCATCATTCCAAGGCTGGCTTCAGCACCAAAAGTGGTCAGAATAAAATAACCTTGCAAGGCCAAAACCATGCCAATAAAAAGACCAGAAACAATAATAATAGTGAGTGATTGTACTCCAACAAAATAAAATTGCTTAATTAGTAATGGGAATTGTTTATTAAATTGTGGCTTACCAATTAATGCCCTAAAGAGCATCACACCAGAACGACCAATCATCGCAATGATATCAATAAACCATTGTCCTAATTTTGCCAGTATATTTAACATTATTTTGTACCTCTGCTTAGGTCTAATTTGTAATCTTCAGCAGGATAATGAAAAGGTACTGGACCATCAGCCAACCCGTCAAGGAATTGTTTTACTCGTAAATCATCATTATCACGTAATTGTTGTGATGTACCACCTGCAATAATATGTTGTTCGGCTACAATGTAAGCATAATCTGCAATACTAAGCACTTCGGTCACGTCATGGCTAACAACGATACAGGTTAATCCTAATGATTGGTTTATTTCAGATATCAGTTTAACAATAACACCCATGGATATAGGATCTTGCCCAGCAAAAGGTTCATCAAACATAATTAAATCGGGATCAAGCGCAATGGCTCTAGCTAATGCTGCTCGCCTTGCCATACCACCAGATAGTTCCGATGGCATCATTTGAGCTGCACCACGTAAACCAACAGCTTGTAATTTCATTAAGACTAAATTATGCAATATAGGTTCAGGTAATTTGAAGTGCTCACGTAGTGGGTAAGCAACATTATCAAACACAGTTAAATCGGTAAATAAAGCTCCCGATTGGAATAACATGCTAATGCGTTTGCGTACTTCATAAAGTCGGGAGCGAGACATGCTTGGAATGTCTTCACCATCGAATAAAATTTTTCCTGACTGCGGTTTTAATTGACCACCAATGAGCCTTAGTAGTGTGGTTTTACCAATTCCTGAAGGTCCCATGATTGCTGTCACTTTTCCTTTAGGGACATTCAAACTCATATTTTTATAAATAGGCCTTGTTCCACGATAAAAAGACATATCGTGAATTTCAACCAAATTTTGTTGTAATGCGTTTGTCACATTGATTTCCTAGATTTCTAGAATGGCAAAATTTTGCTTATTTTACTTGATATTTGTAAATAAAGAAATCAATTAAACGTGTTGCCTATTTGTGTATAACTGCTCAATAAATAGTTTTTATACTCGATGGCTGATTTTTATAGACAAACAGAGGTTTTACGTAAAATATCTTATTAGAGAGATAAAAGATAATTAAGGCTATTTTTCTAAATAATAAATGGGGAAAGTTATATTTTAGCTCCCCCCATTTTTTACTGATCATGCATAACTAAAAGTGATTATGTGTTTTATTCATGCCGTGCTTTACGAGCTAAATAATTACCAGTGCTTTGAATAAATTGTATAGCAATAACTAATATCACCACGCAGATATAAGTAACAGTATTATCAAAACGTTGATAACCGTATGACACAGCTAAATCGCCAATACCGCCAGCACCAATAGCACCAGCCATCGCTGTAGCACCAATTAAACCTATAGTAGCAGTTGTAAGCGTTAAAATTAAAGAGCTAAATGCCTCTGGTAACATAAAATACCAAATAATTTGTATTGGCGTCGCTCCCATTGATTGAGCCGCTTCAATAATACCACTATTCACGTCAAGTAATGAATTTTCAACTAATCTAGCAATGTAAGGAGCAACATAAAATGTTAACGGAACAATCGCTGCTATAGTGCCAATAGAGCTATTTACAATGACCTTTGTTAAAGGTTGGATAGCAACTAATAAAATAATAAAAGGCAATGAGCGAACTATATTAATAATCGGGTTGATAATACGAAACACTCGACGATTTTCTAATAGTCCATAAGGTCTTGTTGTAACTAAGCAAATACCAAGTGGAATTCCGATTAATGAACCTAAAATTAAGGAGAAAACTACCATAATTAGGGTGTCATAGAATGCTTGAACAAATTGTTCAGTGGTTACTGATGTTGCAAAGCAAGAGGCCAAATAGTCAATTATAGTATTAAATATTTCCATTTTTACTCATCTCCCAATGTTTAATTTCAGTGACTTGTACACCGCGCTCACGTAAGTAATGTACTGATTCTTTGATATTACTATCGTTACCTTTTAGTTGAACAAACATACTACCTAAAACCGTTTTTTCGATTTCTGACATATGGGCAAACAAAATATTGACGATAACTTTTTGTTGCAGTATAAGTGAATTTATCACGGGTTCTGACGCAGATCGTCCTAAGAATTCGAGCTTAAATAATTTAATATTTTCTTTTTTACCTTCTATTTCTAACAAATTTTCGACAACACCATTTGGAATTTGATTGTTGATCACTGAGCTAACAAAATTTTGAGTAGTTTGGTGTTTTGGTTGTCCAAATACGTCAAGTACGTTACCTTGTTCTATAATCTTGCCTTTTTCCATTACTGCAACTTTATGGCAAATTTGTTCAATTACATGCATTTCGTGAGTGATTAACACGACTGTTATTTTATATTCTTCATTGATTTTTTTGATTAAATCTAAAATAGCTTGAGTGGTTTGTGGATCAAGTGCTGAAGTTGCTTCATCACATAGTAAAATATCAGGATCGTTGGCTAATGCTCGGGCGATACCAATGCGCTGTTTTTGCCCACCAGAAAGCTCTTTGGGATAGCTGTTAGCTTTATCACTTAATCCAACAAATTCCAAAAGTTCATAGACTTTTTGTTTAATCGAATGTTTATCTTTTTTGATTAAAATTAAAGGAATAGCAATATTTTCAAATACGTTTTTTGATTCAAGCAAATTAAAATGCTGAAAAATCATACCAATTTTTTGGCGAGTTTGACGTAATTCAGTACTAGATAATTGATTTAACAGTTTATTTTGAATAATGACATTGCCTTGTGTTGGTTTTTCAAGAAAGTTAATTAAGCGCACTAAGGTACTTTTACCTGCACCGCTGTAACCAATAATGCCGTAAATATCACCTTTACTGATGGTTAAATTAATATCGTTTAAAGCTTGTGTTGTGACGCCATTTCTTTCATATTGTTTTGAGACATGTTCAAATTTAATCATTGTTCATCACCTATTTATTTTGTTCTAGTTGAATAAGTGCTTGCTTAGGCAATTTGGCTGAATCATTTATTGCAGGTGTTTATATTGCATATTCAACGATTGACAATAATTGATATATCTAACGGTATCACAGGTTAAATTGTTGCTCTAATAATCGTTTTTTATATCTTATTCCATATAGTTATAAGATAGAATTACTTGGAATAAATGAATGCTTTTTTCTGTGTTAGAGTGTATTTAATGCTTATAGCTTATAGAGGATAGCTGAAATGAAAAATGCGTTTATCAAACAAAAAATATTTAAATACATATCAGTCGTTTTAGTTGCTAGTTTAGCATTTTTGACTATTGGTTGTGATAATTCGTCTAAACCAGTCGATAATCAGACAAAAAAAGAAATTAGCATGGGCGTATCACCAGGTCCATATAACGATCTTTTTAATGATGCTGTTAAACCCATACTTGAATCAGAGGGTTATAAGGTTAAATTAGTGAATTTTCCGCATTTACTTGAATCAGACGTAGCTTTAAGTGAAGGTAGTATTGATTTAACCGTTGCACAGCACACAGCTTATATGAATGTGTTTAATGCCCAGCGTAAAGCAAATTTAAAATCGGTTGTGCATGTACCATCGGTACCTGCGACAATATTTTCAAATAAGTTCACCTCATTAACGCAAGTTTTTTCAGGAGCAAAAGTTGCTATTCCACAAGATGCTTCTAATGCAGCTCGTTCATATAATCTACTTGAAAAAGCTGGTTGGATAAAATTAAAAAATAATACAAATCCTATTATTGTTAGTAAAAATGATATTGCTCAAAATATTGCAGGTATTGAAATTATTGAAATGGATTCGGCCAATATTCCTAGAGTGCTTAATGAATTAGATTTTGCGGTAATTCCAGGTAGCATTGTTTATTCTGCTAATATTGACTCGAACAAAGCATTACTTCCTGAAACCATCATTCCTGATTTGGAAATTATGGTTGTAGTGAATGAAGGAAACGAAAATAGTCGATGGGCTCAAGATGTGAAGCGTATTTATCAATCTCAACAATTTAAAGATTATATGAAAACGCATAACCAAAATGGTTATTGGGTGATGCCTCAAGAATAAGCATAGCAAGGTAAAGTAATGAAGAAAAGCCCGTTTGATAACGGGCATTTTAGTATCGTGCCATCTGTTTATCAATTGTTAGCGCCCAAGCATCAATCCCTCCTGTAAGATTATAGAGAAAGTTAGGATCAAAACCGTTTTCTGCTAAATAATGAGCAACAGTTAGGCTACGTCTGCCGTGATGACAATAAATAACAATATCGATTTCATCTGGGATTTTATCTAGATATAAAGGGATCATATTCATTGGAATATGAGTTGCGTTGCCAATACTGCAAATGGCTATTTCATTGGGTTCTCGTACATCGAGTAGAAATAGATTATCTTGCTGATTTAATTTTTGTGCAAGTTCTATGGGAGTGATTTCTTTTATTGTCATTATTTAAAACTTATTAAAGCGCTTGTAAAAAAGTTTCAGGAAACTATACGTTTTAGTATAAAATTTCAACTTCAATTTTAAATTTATTAATAGCATCCTACAACGATATTGCAGAATGCTATTTCCTATTTAGGCTTCTAGTGCCTTGTTAATTTTTTCAAATAAATCTTTAGATAAATTTTCAATTTTTAGCAATGCCTCAAGTGCTTTTTGCATCTGCTGTTGACGATTTTTGTCGTAACGTTTTAATCGAATTAGAGGATCGATAAGCCTTGCTGCAACTTGCGGATTTTTTTGGTTTAACTCAGTGAGAATTTCAACTAAAAATTGATAACCACTGCCATCTTCAGCGTGAAATGCCACAGGGTTATTATTTACAAATGCTCCAATTAATGCACGAATCCGATTTGGGTTACTGAGTGTAAATGAGCGGTGAGTTAATAATTTTTTCACGGTAGCAAGAACATTCTTTTCTGGGCTTGTTGCGTTTAGTGCTAACCATTTGTCCATAACAAGTCCATCTTGATGCCATTTGTCATCAAAGTTAGCCAATAACTTAGTTCGACAATCAAGTTCAGCTTTTACAGCAACACTCAAGGCGGCTAAACAATCAGTCATATTATTTGCTTGATAATATTGTTGGTTAACCAATGTATTGGCGTGCGAATTATCATCGGCATGAGCTAATAAAGTTAAACAACAGTTTTTAAGTGACCGCTTAGCAATGTCATTATGTTTAATTTGATATTGTGACGTTTTATTGTGGTGATAAACGGCTAATAATTCATCATAAAGTTCGTTTGCAAAATGCGTTAACAAAAATAGACGCACTTGATGAATTGCGATTGGATCAACCACAGTAAATAAATTCGCCAACTCGTTTTCAGATGGCAAGGTTAATATTTGTGCAATAAGGACAGGGTCAGTTTTTTCTGATAACAATACGGCTCTAAATGCATCTAATACTGAATCAGGCAACATTAAATTTTGATTTTCTTGATAATTTTTCACATTCAAGCGAACATATTTTGCTAATAACATTTGAGCTGCATCGTAACGGCTAAATGCGTTAGTAGCGTGTTGCATTAAGAAAATAAGATCATTATCTTGATAATCATAAGTTAACTTAACAGGTGCTGAAAAATCACGTAATACTGAAATAATCGGTTTTTGAGTTACGTTATCAAAGATAAATTGTTGTTTGTTTTGTGTTAAATTTAAAACATGGTGAACAGATTTGCCTTGGTATTGCAGTGGAATTATTTCACCATTATGTTGATATAACTCGATATCAAGTGGGATATGCAAAGCCTGTTTTTGTGCTTGATCTTGAGTAGCTGGCGTATATTGTTCTACTGTTAAAGTATATTGTTGATTTTTCTCGTCATAATTATCGGTAACGGTTAATTCAGGTGTTCCTGATTGGCTATACCATAATTTAAATTGAGTTAAATCGATACCTGAGGCATCTTGCATGGCTGCAACAAAATCATCACAAGTTGCGGCACTACCATCATGGCGTTTAAAATAAAGTTTCATCCCTGCTTGGAATTTATCTTCTCCTAATAAAGTATGCATCATTCGAATAACTTCAGCGCCTTTTTCGTACACGGTGACTGTGTAAAAGTTATTCATTTCTATTACTTGTTCAGGCCGAATAGGGTGAGACATTGGACTAGCATCTTCGGCAAATTGAACGGTGCGCAAAAGTTTGACATCCTCAATGCGTTTTACTGCACGAGATCCCATATCAGCGCTAAATTCCTGATCTCGAAATACAGTTAATCCTTCTTTTAAACTAAGTTGGAACCAGTCGCGACAGGTTACCCGATTACCAGTCCAGTTGTGAAAATATTCATGACCAATTACACCTTCAATACCTAGATAGTCATCATCTGTTGCTGTTTGTGGCTTGGCAAGCACATATTTTTAATTAAAGATATTTAATCCTTTGTTTTCCATTGCTCCCATATTGAAAAAATCAACCGCTACAATCATAAAGATATCTAAGTCGTATTCAAGCCCAAAGCGTGTTTCGTCCCAACGCATGGCATTTTTTAAGCTTGTCATAGCCCACTGCGAACGATCTAAATTACCTTTATCAACGTAAATTTCTAAATCAACTTTCCGTTTTGATTGCGTGATAAACTGATCTTTTAAAATATCAAAATCACCAGCAACTAATGCAAATAAGTAAGCCGGTTTTGGAAAAGGATCTTGCCATTGTACCCAATGACGTCCATCTGCAAGTTCGCCTTGCGCTATGCGATTACCGTTCGAAAGTAGATAAGGATAATGTTGTTTATTCGCGGTAATACGTGTTGAAAAGCGAGCAAGAACGTCAGGTCTGTCAAGATAATAGGTAATATGGCGGAATCCTTCTGCTTCACATTGAGTACAGAGCGCTTCGCCTGATACATATAATCCTTCAAGTGCTGTATTGTCAATTGGTTTGATTTCGTTAACAATCGTTAATGTAAATTCTGCTGGAACACGCTGAATGATTAAACCAGCTTTTGTGAGCTGATAATCATGCCATGGTTGTTCGTCAATATTAACAGAAATCAATTTAAGATCTTCACCATCTAAAATTAAATTGTCCGCGTTATTATTTTTCTTAACAACATGGCTACGAGCTGTGACGGTTGTTATTTCGGGAGCTAAATCAAAATCAAGATCGATGTCGGTAATGGTAAAATCGGGGGATTTATAATCAAGACGATTTTTGGCAATAGGCTGCGATTCAGGTGTTTTTGTATTCATGTTGTTATGACCTTTTGGTTTGAAATCAATTTATATTTTATATTGGTTGATATTATAGCTGATTAAAAACAATCTTATTACATAATTAATCTATATCTTCATTATTATTCTGCTATAATCTTTGAAATTTTTATTTAAAGCAATAGCACTAAATTTACATGTTATCAGCAATAATTACATCAATATTAGATACTGATGCTTATAAGTTGCATATGCAGCAGGCTGTATTTCATTACTACCCAGAGGTAACTGTTGTTGCGCAGTTTCGTTGTCGTAGTGATGATTTATTGGGACAATATGTTGATGAAATAATACATCAAGTGAAATTAATGGAATCATTAGCGCTGTCTGATGATGAATTTAACTATTTATCAAATATTTCCTTTTTTAAATCTGACTATTTAAATTGGCTTAAAAAATGGCGTTTCAATAGTGATTTGCTAACTATAAAAAATGAAGATGGAGTGCTTTCTATTACAATTGAAGGTAAATGGCTAGATGTTATTCTATGGGAAGTGCCATTACTTGCCGTTATCAGTGAAATTGTTCATAAAGATCGTTCACCTAATATTGGAGTTTCTGAGGCACTAGCTCGGCTAAAAGATAAATTGGCGTTGTTTAATGAAAAAACAGCTAATATGGATATGTCGGGCTTTAATTTAATGGATTTTGGTACGCGTAGGCGTTATTCGTTTGCGGTGCAAGAGGCAGTTGTCAGTTATTTGAAAACACACTTTCATAACTTTCATAGTACTAGCAATTATTTACTGGCTTATCGTTTAGGGCTTACTCCTGTTGGAACCCAAGCACACGAGTGGTTTCAAGCTCATCAACGTTTAAGTGCTAATCTTCAAGATTGCCAAAGAAATGCTCTTCAAGTTTGGTTAGATGAATATCCTCATGACTTAGGAATAGCATTAACAGATTGTATTACAATGGATGCATTTTTACGTGATTTTGATTTGCATTTTGCTTCTCATTATCAAGGGCTTCGTCATGATTCAGGTGATTCAATTCAATGGGGTGAAAAAGCAATTGCTCATTATCAGCAATTGGGCATAGATCCACAAACTAAACTTTTGGTTTTTTCTGATAGCTTAAATTTTGACAAGGCGATTAAAATCTATCAACATTTTAATCATCGCGTAAAATTATCTTTTGGCGTCGGCGGTTTTTTAGCTTGTGATATTCCATCTAAAGATGCCAATACCAAAGCATTGAACATTGTGCTTAAATTAACGGAATGTAATAATCAATCTGTGGCTAAACTATCAGATAGTCCAGGTAAAACGATATCTCAGGATTTAGATTTTATTGATGAATTAAAACGAACTTTTAGTGTTAAACAATGATAATAATTCATGTTTAACTTATTATTAATATTAGAAACTAAAAATTAGTAATAAGAAACAAGTTATTCAAGAATTCCATTTCGTTATGGGATAGTCTTTAGAATATATCTGTATTACTTTAAATATTACTTAAACAAATTAATGTAGAGATGGATAATTAAATGACTTCAGTTGCACCTATTGTTGATGTGTTACAAGGCAAAATTGCTGTTGGTAGCACTATTTCAGTTCAAGGCTGGGTAAGAACTCGCCGTGATTCTAAAGCAGGTATTTCATTTTTAGCTGTTTACGATGGTTCCTGCTTTGACCCTATTCAAGCTGTTATTGAAAATAATTTACCTAATTATGAACAAGAAATCTTGCGTCTAACAGCTGGTTGTTCCGTTAAAGTCACTGGTAAAGTAGTGGAGTCACCAGGTCAAGGTCAAAAATATGAATTACAAGCAACACAAGTTGAAGTGTATGGCTTTGTTGACGATCCCGAAACTTACCCAATGGCAGCAAAGCGCCATTCAATTGAATATCTTCGTGAAGTGGCTCACTTGCGTGCAAGAACCAATATTGTTGGTGCGATAACGCGTGTACGCCATACGCTTGCGCAAGCAATTCATCAGTTTTTTAATGATCGTGGCTTTTATTGGCTATCAACTCCTATTATTACCGCATCAGATACTGAAGGGGCGGGCGAAATGTTCCGCGTTTCAACACTTGATATGCTAAATCTGCCTAAATTTGATAATGGTAAAGTTGATTTTGATAAAGATTTCTTTGGTAAAGAAGCTTTTTTAACCGTTTCTGGACAATTAAACGCTGAAACTTATGCTTGTGCACTTTCTAAAGTTTATACTTTTGGTCCAACATTTAGAGCAGAGAACTCAAATACTACTCGCCATCTAGCTGAGTTTTGGATGATGGAGCCTGAAGTAGCATTTGCTGATCTAGATGATAACGCTAAGCTTGCTGAGGATATGTTGAAATATGTGTTTAAAGAAGTGCTAGAAAAACGAGCTGATGATATGCAATTTTTTACCCAGCATGTCGATAAAGAAGCAATTAATCGTCTTGAAAACTTTATTAATGCTGATTTTGCTCAAGTGGATTACACTGATGCTATTACTATATTACAAAATTGTGATGCTAAATTTGAAAACCCTGTCAGCTGGGGAATTGATTTAGCTTCAGAACATGAGCGTTATTTAGCTGAACAACATTTTAAAGCACCAGTGGTAGTAAAAAATTATCCGAAAGGTATTAAAGCGTTTTATATGCGTATGAATAATGATGGTAAAACAGTAGCGGCAATGGATGTTTTAGCGCCAGGAATTGGTGAAATCATTGGAGGATCTCAGCGTGAGGAGCGTTTAGATATGTTGGATAAACGCATGGAAGAATTGGGGCTCAAAAAAGAAGATTATTGGTGGTATCGTGATTTACGTCGATACGGTACTGTGCCACATTCAGGTTTTGGACTTGGTTTTGAACGTTTAATTGTTTATGTAACAGGTGTTCAAAATGTGCGCGATGTTATCCCATTCCCAAGAACACCGCGTAATGCAAACTTTTAAGTTGATTAAAATCCCTAACAAGAATTTGTTGGGAGTACGGCAGGTAGAGATTAATCTGTTTTGGTTTAAAAAATAATCAAACAGACTTAAATTTAGACTTAGACACTACATTTAATGAAAAGTTCGCTTGATTTTAAAAAAAAATTATACATAATTTACAATACTGTAAAAAGTAGAAAAATAATAGATAAAAATATTATTTTTTGGATGAGTAATTATTGTACGAAAATTGACGCTAAATTTATGGAAGTGTCTTTTTAAAAAAATAACCATGAGGGTAAAAAATGAAACGTAATCTATTAGCAATCGCTATCCCTGCGCTTTTAGTCGCAGCTGGTGCAAATGCATCTATCGAAGTTTGGAACAAAGATGGTAATAAAGTTGACTTTTACGGTCGAGTAAAAGCAGCTAACAACATCACTGATCGTGGTCAAAAAGACGAAGGTGACGATACTTCGGCCCGTTTAGGTATGTCAGGTCAAACTCAAATCACTGATAGCGTAACTGGCTACGGTCGTTGGGAATATGAAGCGAAAGCGGGTAAAAATTCTGATAACGAAGTGCGTTATGCATTCGCTGGTTTAAACTTTGGTGACTTTGGTTCATTCGACTATGGTCGTAACGACGGTGTGTTAAAAGCAATTACTGCTTATACTGACGTATTACCACAATTTGGTGGCGATGCTGCAAACAATGATTGGAACGTACTTTCAGCTCGTACTAAAGCTGTTGCAACTTACCGTAACAATAACTTCTTCGGTTTAACTGATGATATCAGCTTTGCATTACAATATGCCGATAACGGAGATAACTCAAATAGAATTAAAGGAGATTCTGTTAAAAAAGGTGAATCTCGTGAAGCTTATGGTGCAAACGTTCAATGGAACATCTTTGACACTGGTTTAACTGCTGGTGCTGGTTATGCACGAACTTCAAACAGTGATAATCGTCAAAGCACTTGGGCTGGTGGTCTTAAATACGATAATTATAACCTATATTTAGCTGCTAACTATTTCCAATCTAAATTTAAAGATATATTCTCATATGGACCGACGCATAGAGGTAGTTATAAAACTGCTGATGGTAAAGTTAGAGGTTTTGAATTAGTAGCTCAATATGGTATTGATTTAGAAGTAGGTCGCATCACTCCATCTTTAGCTTATGTTCAACATAAAGTTAAAGCTGATGGGGCGAGTTTTGTCGAAGATAATATTCGTTACCACAATAGCGGATTCAGCTCACCTGTAGTTAAATATGTATCTTTAGGTGCAACTTACGATCTAAACAAAAATTTCAGTGCAATTGTTGAATACAAATTCAACTTGTTAGATCGTGATGATTACGGTGCTTATAAAAATACCGAAAATTCACGCGGTCGCGGTAGCAAACCAGGTACTAAAGATGTGTTAGGTGTTGGTTTGATTTACCAATTCTAATCTCTTAATATCTTATAAAAAGGCACTTAGTTGCCTTTTTTTTCGCCTCTTAAATTCATTCCTATCTAAAAAACATTTTATGTCTAAAAAAAATTATAATAAGTATTAAAATATTCGAAAATTCGCAGAATAAATCAAAATTTCATTGTTAAATAAGCAATCTATACAATAGAGTCAGTGTTTATCAGGCAAAAATGACTATCACAGTAATAATATAATTGCTAATTATTAGCAGTTATTTGTTAAACCAGAGCAAAGTAATTTGCATCTTTAATAATATAAAATACCTTTGAGGGTAAAAAATGAAACGTAATCTATTAGCAATCGCTATTCCTGCACTTTTAATTGCAGGTACAGCAAACGCTTCTATTGAAGTGTGGAATAAAGACGGTAATAAAGTTGACTTTTATGGTCGTGTTTACGCATTAAACTATATTACTGATCGCAATAACCAAACTGGTGAAGGTGACAAAACCACTGCACGTTTAGGTATGTCAGGTCAAACACAAGTGACAGACAGCGTAACTGGCTATGGTCGTTGGGAGTATGAAGCAAAGACAGGTAAAAATGCTGATAATGAAACTCGTTATGCATTTGCTGGTTTAAACTTTGGTGATTTTGGTTCATTCGACTATGGTCGCAATGATGGTGTATTAAAAACATTAACATCTTACACTGACGTTTTACCAGAATTTGGTGGTGATGCTTCTGATAATGATCTTTATGCATTAACAGCTCGTACTAAAGCCGTTGCAACCTACCGTAATTCAGATTTCTTTGGCTTAGTGAATGGTTTACGTTTTGCCGTTCAATATGCGGATAACGGAGATAACAGCTCAACGCGTCATTTCGGTAATTATACTCTTAATGATAAACACAATAGTGCTGAAGCATGGGGTTCAGTTGTTGATTGGGATGTGCTTGATACTGGTTTATCTGTTGGTGCTGGTTATGCACAAACTGGTGGTCATAAAGATGCTAAAGCATGGTCAGCTGGTATCAAATATGATAACGACAACCTTTATTTAGCTGCGTTATATATTCAAGGCAAGCAAAAATATGGTTGGGATAATGCCTCAGCTACTCATAGCGCTGATGATTTAAAAACCAAAGGCTATGAATTAGTTGCTCAATATGGTATTGACTTTGAAGTGGGTCGCTTAACGCCATCTGTTGCTTATATCCAACATAAAGTTAAGGATGCATCTAGTTATTCAAGTGATGCAGGGCTTAAAGGTAATGATTTAGCTAAATATGTTGATGTTGGTTTAACTTATGACTTTAACAAAAACCTACAAGCTATTATCGATTATAAAATTAACTTGTTAGATAAAGATGATATCGGTGCACGCCGTGCTTTATATGAAGATGGTTCATTTACTAAATCACAAATCAAGGGCACAACAAAAGACACAGTAGCACTTGGTTTAATTTACCAATTCTAATTGATTGTATCTTTATTTTTAAAAGGCACTTCGGTGCCTTTTTTTATTATCTATTATCAATTAAATAACCCTTGCGCTTTGATTAATACTCTGTTAAAAATTAAAAAGAATATAATAATGAATTAGGATACGATGATGCTATATACCACACGTAAATTACTGGCTAAAAAAAATATTGCTTTAGTTGCTCACGATCACTTGAAAGATTCTTTATTAAATTGGTGTAAAAAAAATCGTGAAGAGCTTTCTCGTCATAATTTATGTGGCACGGGCACTACTGGAACATTAATAAAGCAAGAAACAGGATTAAATATCACGCCAATGTTAAGTGGTCCGATGGGGGGAGATCAGCAGATAGGTGCATTAATTGCAGAAGGTAAAATTGATATCTTAATCTTTTTTTGGGATCCACTTAATGCTGTACCTCATGATCCAGATGTGAAAGCGTTGTTACGATTATCTACTGTTTGGAATATTCCAGTTGCCACTAATCAAGCCACAGCCAATGCATTAATTCAGTCCTCTATTTTTACGCAAGAAGTTGATATTGAAATTCCTGATTATCAAAACTATTTAACTCAAAGAGTTAAATAAATGCCAATACCATCTCAAATTCGTAAAACAGGTCGGCAAATACTTTTACTTGATAATCTGTTTATTGTCTTGGGTTTTTATGTTGTGTTTCCGCTTGTTTCAACCCACTTTGTTAACCAAGTTTGTTGGAGTGCACTTTTTGTTGGTTTTGCGTTAGGATTTCGGCAATTTGTTCACAAGGTTTTGGTATATTATTGGCAATGGTATTATTGCTGATTGCTCTAGCTAAAAACCTATAATATTATGGATAACTTTAAGTTATCTGCATTATCAATTTAAAAATGAGTCACCAAGCACCCTATTAAAATGCGGAAGATTGGCTAATTTTGCCATCTTTAAATAAAATCGCTTCGCCAGTATTAAGTTTTTGCCATATCTCATTTGAAGTTAATGGTAAGGTTGAAATGATAGTAACAATATCATTGGGTGTTGTATGTTTTTGAAAATCAATTTCTACATCTTCGTCCAATAATTTTGCTTTGCCAAATGGTGCTTTGCGGGTTATCCAATGCAAATTTGTTGTGCAATAGGCAAACACATATTGCCCATCAGAAAGTAGCATATTGAATATGCCTAGTTGGCTTAATTGGTTGGCACATTGCTTAATAAAATTAAATAGCTCAAGATCATCGACAGGTTTTTGTAAATATTTTTGCTGTAATTGATTAATTAAATAGCAAAAGGCAAATTCGCTATCGGTTTCTCCAACAGGTTGAAAAAGCCCTGTATCTAAATTTTGGTAATTGGTTAATTGTCCATTGTGGGCAAAAGTCCAATTTTTACCCCAGAGTTCGCGGGTGAATGGGTGGGTATTTTCTAGTGCGACACCGCCTCGATTTGCTTGTCGAATATGAGCAATCACAGCTTTAGATTTGATGGGATATTCTTTCACCATTTTAGCAATAGGCGAATAGCTACAAGGCTCAGGATCTTTAAATGTTCGGCAACCTTTTCCTTCGTAGAAAGTAATTCCCCAACCATCTTTGTGAGGACCTTTGTCCCCACCTCGTTTAATTAAGCTAGTAAAACTAAAGCAGATATCGGTTGGCACATTAGCACTCATACCCAATAATTCACACATATTATTTTGCCATCTCTTTTTCAATTAACAGAATAAGAATATGAATAACTTTGATGTGGATTTCTTGCACACGATCGGCATAACCAAAATGTGGAACACGAATATCAACATCGGCAAGTCCATTCATCTTACCACCATCTTTACCAGTTAACGTAATAATTTTCATCCCTTTTTGTTTTGCTGCTTCAATAGCCTTAAGCACGTTAGCTGAATTTCCTGAAGTTGAGATACCTAAAAGCACATCACCTTTTTGACCTACACCTTCAACATAACGTGAAAAGATAGAATCAAATCCAAAATCATTACCTACACACGAAATGTGGCTTACATCTGATATGGCTATCGCAGGATAAGCAGGGCGATTATCACGATAGCGACCAGTTAATTCTTCAGCAAAATGCATAGCATCACAATGAGAGCCACCATTACCACATGATAAAACTTTACCACCATATTTAAACGAATTAGAAATTAAAATAGCAGCTTTTTGGATTTGTTGGAGATTTTTATCGTCTGAAACAAAATTAGTTAATACGTCAATAGCTTGGTTTAATTCATCACGAATATTGTCAATATACACAGGTATTTCTCCATCAATAATAAATAAATTTATAGACTATTGTAATTTGTTCAAAATAGCTTGCAAGCGATAAAAATAAGATTACCTTATTTTGGTAAAAACATATTTAGGAAATATGCCATTAAGTGCAAAAATAAACATTGAAATAGAAATAAATTAAGGTCATTTCTAATAATGATGGTTGAAATAACGACAAAATTTAAATTAATTTTAAATTTAACAAATAATACATTTGCAACTAGTTAAATTCTTTGCATTTATTTTAAATAATATATTGGGTAGAACTTGGTCGTAACGCTATTTGCCGATAGGATAAGTCTTTAATTCGTGATACAATTTATTAAGTAATTTTCACTCAAAACAGAGTGAAATGGCATAAAATAGAATTAATAAGGAATTTATATGCAAACGATTGAAGGTAAAGTTGCTGCACCAAAAGCTAAAGTTGCAATTGTAGTGGCGCGTTTTAATCATTTTATTAATGATAGCCTAGTAAATGGTGCAATTGATGCATTGACACGTATAGGACAAGTTGATGATAAAAATATCACTGTTATTTGGGTTCCTGGTGCTTATGAAATTCCTCTAGCTGTTAAAGTTGCCGCACAGTCCAAAAAATATGATGCTGTGGTGGCGTTAGGTACCGTAATTCGTGGTAGTACAGCGCATTTTGATTTTGTTGCTGGTGAATCAAGCTCTGGATTATTAACTACAAGTTTAGATAACACTATTCCAGTAGGATTTGGTATTTTAACCACCGAAAGTATAGAACAAGCAATTGAGCGTGCAGGCACTAAGGCTGGCAATAAAGGGGCTGAAGCTGCATTAACTGCGCTAGAAATGCTAAATATTATTAAAGCAATTAAGGAGTAATTTTGTGGCATTAGTTAATCCTCGTCGTCGAGCAAGAGAATGTGCGGTACAAGCCATTTACTCTTGGCAAGTTTCCAGAAACGATCTTGCTGATGTTGAGACAAGTTTTATTGCAGAACAAGATATGAAAGGCGTCGATTCTAAGTATTTTCGTGAATTATTAAATGGCGTAGCAAAAAATACTGCCGAATTAGATGATAAAATGACGCCTTATCTCACTGAACGATCTGTTGATGAATTAGGACAAATTGAATTAGCGATACTTAGAATCGCACTGTATGAATTAATGAAACGTCAAGATGTGCCCTATAAAGTGGTAATTAATGAAGCCATTGATTTAACAAAAACCTTCGGTGCTGCTGACAGCCATAAATTTGTTAATGGCGTATTAGATAAAATAGCCCCAACCATCCGTACGCGATAACCGATTAATTGTGAGATTGATATGAACGACAATACCGAAAAAAATAAACCATCTATTTTTTACGCCAAAAATAGTGAATCTAAAAAACATTCTCGCTCGGCTATTGAAAAGCCTTCTCGATGGAAAGACAAGCGTAAAGATGATTCATTTCAGTTGAAATCTAAACGAGATCGTCATGATCGTATTGAAACATTCAAATCTCGAAATGATAAATCTGAGTTTGCAAAAAAGCGGTTTAATGTTGAACTTAATCAATCTCAATCATCTATCGATAATGATTCACCATGGCAAAAAAAGGTTCGTTCTAATGATCAAGTACCGACCTTTGGTTATGATGGCTATCGCCAACGTAAAGAAGAAACTTTAGTTTATAGTGAAAATAGCTGTAAAGCAGTTTTCAAACATCGACGTACAGCTATTGTTAAACTATTTATTACTCAAGAGATGACTTACCAGTTTAAAGATCTAATAGATTGGTTAGTCAAACAACGGTTAGGTTATGATGTTATCTCTAGTGAGCAAATTAGTAAAATAACTCAAACTCAGCACCATGGCGGTGTCTGCCTAATTGTAAAAAAACGTGTTCCACTTACCTTATTGGATTATTTAGAAAACAATAGTAATAAAGATCATGATTGTATTTTAGCTATTGACGATGTTCATAATCCCCATAATTTAGGCGGCTTAATTCGTAGCGCTACTTTTTATGGTGTTAATGGCGTTATATTACGTCAAACGAATTTACTTGATAGTGGCGCTGCCATGCGTGTGGCAGAAGGTGGTATTGAGGCTGTTGAATCAATTAAAAGTGATGATTTTGTTGCTTCACTTGATATGCTCAAACAGCGTGGTTACCAAGTTGTTGCGTTATTACCGTGTCAGGCAAAATCCATTGCATCAACTGAATTGCATAAAATCAAGTTTGATAAAAAAGTTGCGTTAGTTATATTTCAACAAATTAATATAAAACTTATTAATTGTGCTAATGTTGTTGTCCATTTAAAGGGCAATGATAACATGCCTGCATTAAATATTTCGGTTGCAACGGGTATTTTATTATCTAATTTACAAAAATAATAAAGTATTATTTTATTTTTATTATCAATTAGTTGGATGGTAAAAGTTATTTTTATAATTGGTAAAATATATCAAATAGCATGATTTGATTAGAAATTGCTTTTTTTTTCTGTAAATTGTTATTAGTTATTGTGTGTTTTGGTAATGGTTATGGCTTTAAAGCATAAAGTTGGTTTAATTTTCGGGAAGTTTTATCCTTTACATTGTGGTCATATTTATTTGATTGAAAAAGCAATGAGCCAAGTTGATGTGCTACATATCATATTGGGCTGTGAGGAATCACGTGATAAGCAGCTATTTGATAAAAGCCGCTTACCCAAACAACCACAAGTTAGCGACCGTTTTTCATGGTTAAAAGAGACGTTTAAAGATCGCCACAATATTCATATCCATGTACTTGATGAAGCTGGTATTGAATTTTATCCCAATGGGTGGCAAGATTGGAGTTGTCGCGTTAAGCAAATCCTTTCCGAACATAAAATTAAGCCTAATGTAGTATTTACTAGTGAACCGCAAGATGTCAAAAATCATGAACTCTATTTTGGCTGTCAGGTAATCATTGTTGATGCCAATCGAGATTTTATAAGCATCAGCGCAACACAAATCCGTGAAAATCTTTATAAAAACTGGTCTTATATCGCACAAGCAGCAAAACCTTTTTTTGTTAAAAAAGTAGCTATTGTTGGTCAAAATAGATTTCGTGATTTACCGATTCAACTTGCTAATATTTATAATACTCAATATGTACCTAACGGTTATATCAATTATATTGAGCGAGAAATCTTAACTCAGCATAACAAACGTTATTTGAGTGAATCTGATTTTATGAAAATTGCGATGTTACATGTAGAACGGATTTCAAAAGCTGTTGAAAGCGCCAATAAGGTTATTTTTACCTCAATTGATTTTGAAACATTAGCACAGTACTACGATCAATTATTTCAAAAAGATAATGAAATTTTAAAAGCTTTTAAAGACAGTTATCATTTTGATTTAGTCATTCATGAAAAAGATTTAAATCCAAAATCCTCACGGCTGGAACATTTTGAAACAATCACAAAAGAGGTTGAATCATTATTGATTTAGTTCATCACATTTATTGTGGCTTATGTTAAAATAAGTCAATCATTTGTGATAGGTAAATTTTTATGTCTCAATCTTCTGACAAACAAGACGATACAAATCAAGAAAAAATTGATTTTGGTTACAAGCAAGTTCCCAAACAAGAAAAAGTAAAACGTGTTGCCGAAGTATTTCATTCTGTTGCTGATAAATATGATGTTATGAATGATTTAATGTCATTTGGCATACATCGTATTTGGAAAAAAATTACCATTGAATATAGTAGCGTGCGTAAAGGTCAAAAAGTTTTAGATTTGGCAGGAGGCACTGGTGATTTAACGGCAAAATTCTCGCAATTTGTTGGTGATGATGGATTAGTTGTGTTAGCCGATATTAACGAATCAATGTTAAAAGTGGGACGAGATAAGCTACGCGACAAAGGCTTATTTAAAAACATTGAATATGTACAAGCTAATGCCGAAGAATTACCTTTTGCAGATAACTATTTCGATTGTATTACTATTTCATTTGGATTACGTAATGTTACCGACAAAGAAAAAGCATTACGATCCATGTGGCGAGTATTAAAACCTGGTGGGCGTTTATTAATTCTTGAATTCTCTAAACCGCAATATCAAATCCTGAATAAAGCGTATGATCTATACTCATTTACTATGTTACCATTGATGGGGAAAATAGTGGCAAATGATTCTGAAAGTTATCGTTATTTAGCTGAATCCATTCGTATGCATCCTGATCAAAATACACTGAAAAAAATGATGGAAGATTCAGGATTTGTCGATGTGAAATATCACAATATGACTGGTGGTATAGTTGCGTTACATACTGGCTTTAAATTTTGATGCGATGAATAATAATGACATTTTTTAGACTGTTTAAAATATTAACTGTATTCCGAGCTTATCAATTAAATGAATTGTTACCAAAACATCGTTCATCAAAATGGTTGCGCACTTTATTATTTTGTATGTTTTGGGTTAGAGCTAAAGCAAAACATCAAGAAATCGGTGAACGTTTACGACTAGCATTACAAGAACTAGGTCCAGTTTGGGTGAAAATTGGACAAATGATCTCAACTCGGCGTGATATTTTACCAAAACACATAGCCGATGCTTTGGCAAAATTACAAGACCAAGTTAACCCTTTTGACGGTAAAATTGCCAAACAAATAATTGAGTCAGCTTTAGAGCAGCCAATTGATTATTATTTTGCAGATTTTGACGAAAAACCAATAGCATCAGCATCAATAGCACAAGTTCATAAGGCGATATTAAAACGTAGTCAAGCCGAAGTAGTTATCAAAGTATTGCGTCCTAACATTTTACACGTTATCCAAGCCGATATTGGTTTGATGTATTGGGTGGCTAAACAATTAACTAAGCGGATTGAATCAGGCGAAAAATTACGAGCGGTTGAAATAGTGCATGATTATGAAATGGCACTATTAAAAGAGTTAGATTTACAAAAAGAAGCTTACAACACGGCTAGATTACGCGATAATTTTATCAATAGCGACATTTTATATATCCCTTATGTTTACCAAGATTTATGCCGAAAAAATGTGATGGTTGAAGAGCGTATCAAAGGGATTCCCATTGCAGATATCAATCAGTTAAAGCAAAATAATGTTGATATGAAATTACTTGCAGAACGAGGAGTACAAGCTTTCTTTACCCAAGTGTTTCGCGATAACTTTTTTCATGCTGACATGCATCCAGGTAACATTTTTGTTGATATTACTGAACCACAAAATCCACGTTATATTGGTATTGATTGTGCCATTGTTGGTATATTAAGTGCTGATGATCAACTCTATCTTGCAGAAAATTTCTTAGCATTTTTCAATCGAGATTATCGAAAAATAGCCGAAACCTATATTGCATCAGGCTGGGTACCAGCAACAACGGATGTTATTGCACTTGAAATGGCAATGCGCAATGTATGTGAGCCCGCATTTTCAAAACCACTTTCTGAAATCTCATTTTCACAGATTTTACTACAATTATTTCAAGTCGCTCGTCAATTTGATATGGATATCCAACCCCAACTAACCTTACTTGAAAAAACACTATTTTATATTGAAGGACTTGGTCGTCAGCTTTATCCAGAACTTGATTTGTGGCAAACAGCAAAGCCATTTTTAGAAAAGTGGTATCGAGATAAATATAGTGCTAAAAAGATACTACAACAAGCTTGGGAATCGCTGCCTCAGTGGCGGGTCATGTTGCCACAGTTACCAGAAAAATTAAATGATTATGAACGAATTTCCAAACAAATGAATGTTCAATTACAACAAATCAATCAAGAACTTCAGCGTAGTAAAAAGCGTGAACAAAATTTATATACAGTGATTGCACTATTTTGTGCATTATGTATTATTATATTAATTGTGCATTAAGAATTGAGCACAAAACTAGTTATTTGGGAAAATTGTAGTTTGTGTGTATAATTTAGGTATTAACCTTACTGGAGATAATTATCATGATGCCAAGCTTGCCTCAACTCCTCATATTAGTTGCTGTTGTTGTTTTGTTATTTGGAACAAAAAAATTACGAACATTAGGCTCCGATCTTGGCGCATCAATTAAAGGTTTTAAAAAAGCGATGAATGATGATGACGGCCACGACCAAAAAGAGCACGACAATTTACAAAAAGTCGAAAATATCGACTCATCAGAAACTAACAATACAGATACTAACAATAGCAAAAAAGAGTAACCCGTGTTCGACATCAGCTTTGGTCAGTTATTATTGGTATTAATTGTTGGTCTGGTGGTTTTAGGACCAAAACGATTACCTATTGCCATAAAAACAGTTGCAGGATGGATAAAAGTACTCCGCCGAATGTCTGCTACTGTACAGTTAGAATTAAATAAAGAACTTAAGCTACAAGAGTTACAAGACAGTCTAAAAAAGGCTGAACAAAGTGGTTTAACAACACTTACGCCAGAGATTCAAGAATCAATTGATGATTTAAAGCGCGTAACAGAATCATTACAAAACGAGATCGAATCTGCAACGCAGATCGATTCTCACTCTAACTCTAACTCTCACTCAGATAAAAATAAATCATGACTGACGACGCTACACAACCATTAATTGGACATCTTGTTGAACTTAGAGCACGGCTTCTGCGTTCAATTATCTGTATTTTGCTAGTATTAGCTTGCTTACTCTATTTTTCCAATGATATTTATCATATCGTGGCAAATCCGCTTATCAGCCAATTACCTCAAGGTTGTAGCATGATAGCAACAGATATTGCAGCACCATTTTTTACCCCAATTAAGCTAACTGCGGTGGTGGCAATATTTATCTCAATTCCTTACATACTGTATCAAGTTTGGGGATTTATCGCACCAGCGCTATATCAACATGAAAAACGTCTAGTAATGCCGTTAATTGTATCAAGCACAATTCTCTTTTATCTTGGTATCGCATTTGCTTACTTTGTGGTGTTTCCACTAGCATTTTACTTTTTTATTCACACTGCACCTATTGATGTAGCTATCAATACAGATATTACAAAATACCTTGATTTTGTAATGACACTCTTTATTGTTTTTGGATTTGCTTTCGAAGTGCCAGTTGCCATTATACTACTTTGTTGGACAGGAATAACTACACCTAATAGTCTACGAAAAAAGCGCCCTTATATTATTGTAGGGGTATTTGCTATCGCAATGTTTGTTACACCGCCTGATGTATTTTCACAAATATTATTAGCTGTACCTATCTGTTTACTATTTGAAATTGGCACTTTTTTTGCCCGTTTTTATCAACCACGAAAAAACGACAAAACAGAAGATGACAGCAGTTATGAATCTGATAAAGATAGTTAACAGATAAAAGATGAATTAACTGAATAATTAAGGATAACAAGTCATAATGAATACATCATTACCTGATTTTAATTGTGCCAATGTATTAGTTGTAGGCGATATTATGTTAGATCGCTATTGGTATGGAGGAACTAATCGGATATCCCCCGAAGCGCCAGTACCTGTAGTTAAAATTGACTCTTTAGAAGAGCGACCAGGTGGTGCGGCTAATGTTGCTATGAATATTACATCGCTTTGTGGTAACGCACGACTAATCGGACTAACAGGTATTGATGAACCAGCTAAAATTCTTGATGAACAGCTAAGTAACCACAAAGTTCAATGTGATTTTGTCTCTGTTTCAACACACCCAACTATAACTAAACTACGAGTCTTATCACGTAATCAACAATTGATCCGTATTGATTTTGAAGAAGGATTTGGCAATATTGATGCAACTCCTATTCTTGAGCGTATTCAAACAGCATTGGCGACGCATAAAGTATTGGTTCTGTCGGACTATGCTAAAGGAGCATTATCAGCAGTTCAAGCAATGATTAAGCTTGCCAATCAAGCAAATGTACCGATTCTAGTTGATCCCAAAGGGACTGATTTTGAACGTTACCGCAGTGCAACAATCTTAACCCCAAATATGTCAGAGTTTGAGGCGGTAGTTGGTCATTGTCAAAGTGAAGATGAAATCATAGAAAAAGGCCACCAACTGATTAAACAGTACCAACTAAAAGCGCTATTGGTTACACGAAGCGAAAAAGGCATGACATTGCTTCAATTAGATAAACCAACTTATCATCTACCGACTCAAGCTAAAGAAGTATTTGATGTAACAGGTGCTGGCGATACTGTAATTGCCACATTAGCTGCAGCTTTAGCCGCAGGGCAATCTTTAGAGGAAAGCTGTTTCTTAGCCAATGCGGCAGCGGGTGTTGTTGTTGGTAAACTTGGCACTTCAACAGTATCACAAGTAGAGTTAAGTAATGCCATTCGAGCACGTGCCGATGACGGATTTGGTGTAATGACAGAAGAAGAACTTAAAGAAGAAGTTCAAAAAGCACGGCTGCGTGGTGAAAAAATTGTCATGACCAATGGTTGCTTTGATATTTTACACGCAGGACATGTTTCTTACCTTGCTAATGCGCGTAAACTTGGTGATCGTCTAATAGTTGCTGTGAACAGCGATGCCTCGGTTAAGCAGTTAAAAGGTGAATCAAGACCAATAAACCCACTTATGCAACGAATGATTGTATTAGGTGCACTTGATTCAGTTGATTGGGTCGTGCCATTTGAGGAAGAAACACCACAACGATTAATAGCCACTATTTTACCCGATGTATTAGTCAAAGGTGGCGATTATAAACCTGAAAATATAGCAGGCGGTAAAGAAGTTATTGCTGCTGGTGGAACTGTTAAAGTGCTCAATTTTGAAGATGGATGTTCAACAACCAACATTATTAACGCAATAAAAAGAACGCTAAGCTAAATAATCACAAATAAAATCGGCTACTTTGAAATAAGTAGCCGATTGGCTTTTCAACTCTTAATAACCTTAGTTAATCCTTGTTTAAGATAAAAATCAGTAAAAAAATTAATACACTTTAATCAATCGTTAATAACTATTGTTAAATTTCAAAATTAATACTTTTTTTATTGTGATCTTTATGCAAAGCTAATAAGCAAATAACGAAAAAGAGTATTAAGGATATTTTATGACCAAACATTATGATTACATTGCCATTGGCGGTGGTAGTGGAGGGATAGCATCAATTAATAGAGCTGCGTCCTATGGAAAAAAATGTGCCATTATTGAAGCCAAATTATTAGGTGGAACCTGTGTTAATGTTGGTTGTGTACCCAAAAAAGTAATGTGGTATGGCGCTCAAATTGCAGAAGCTATTAAACATTATGGTCCCGATTACGGTTTTGATACCACTATTAATCAATTCAATTGGGATAAATTAATTGCTAGTCGAACTGCTTATATTGATCGCATTCATCAGTCTTACGATCGGGTTCTTACTAATAACAAAGTTGATGTCATTCATGGCTATGCAAAATTTGTTGACTCTCATACCGTTGAGGTAAATGGCGAGCACTATAGTGCTGATCATATTTTAATTGCTGTTGGCGGAAAACCAAGCATTCCCAATATTCCAGGTGCGCAATATGGCATTACTTCAGATGGCTTTTTTACTCTAAAAGCCTTACCAAAACGTGTGGCAGTTGTTGGCGCAGGTTATATTGCTTGTGAAATAGCAAGCGTATTACACGCCTTGGGTGCACAAACACATCAATTTGTTCGCAATGCTACACCACTACGATCTTTTGATCCGCTTATTATTGAAACCTTAATGGAAGTTATTGCTACTGAAGGGCAACAATTACATACTTTTGCTGTTCCAAAATCGGTAATTAAAAATAGTGATAATTCACTAACATTAAACATCGAGAATGGCGAAAGTTACACAGTTGATTGTTTAATTTGGGCGATTGGACGTGTTCCAGCAACAAATGACATGAATTTACAGGCGGCAGGAATTGCGGTTGATAATAAAGGTTTTGTTATCGTCGACAAATACCAAAACACCAATGTCCCGGGCATCTATTCTGTCGGTGATGATATTACAGGCGCTATAGCGCTAACACCTGTTGCTGTTGCCGCAGGGCGTCGCTTATCAGAAAGGTTATTTAACAATAAACCAGATGAACATTTAGATTACAGTAATATTCCGACCGTCGTATTTACTCATCCTGCAATTGGTACAGTAGGATTGACTGAACCAGAAGCAATACAGCAGTATGGTGAAGAAAAAGTAAAAGTGTATAAATCAACATTTACAGCAATGTACACCGCAGTAACACAGCATCGACAACCTTGTCGAATGAAATTAGTATGCGTGGGGAAAGATGAAAAAATTGTTGGTATTCATGGTATTGGTTACGGAATGGACGAAATGTTACAAGGCTTTGCAGTAGCGCTTAAAATGGGAGCAACTAAAAAAGACTTTGATAATACGGTGGCTATCCACCCAACTGCTGCCGAAGAGTTTGTTACCATGCGTTAAAAACAACCGATATTAGTAATAAAAAAGCAGGCTATTAGTCCTGCTTTTTTATTAATATTTTTATAATTAATGTTTTTATTATTTAGGCTTTTATCGATTAATGATTTGCATCACTTTGCCAGCCATTTTTAGCTAAAGGAAAGAAACCGACCCCAACCGCAATTAACGCTACAAAAGAGATGTAAATACCAGCACCAAGATAACTATATTGACCTAATAAATGTTCAGGGCTTAATAGATAAATGGTTAATGTTGGTGTAAATGCACTAAATAGCGCATAGGCTAAATTATACGAAAATGACAAACCCGAATAACGAATCGCAGGAGGGAAAGCTCTTGTACCAACTATTGCTGTCATTGCAACAGAACCAATAAATAGCCCAAATACAGCCCAAAGCGAATAAAGTTTAGTTAAGGACATATCTGGCGACAAAGAGCTATAAAATACAATGCACATAATAGCAAGTCCGCCCCAGTTAATTAGCATTGTTTTGGTTGTACCTATTTTATCTTCTAACCAACCAAAAATAATGCAACCGATAGTCAAAGTTAGTGCAGCAATACAACCACCAATACGCCAATCAAGATTAGCAAAATGGTACATGCCACCTACAATACGACCCGGTGTAATCAAAATACCCACCATAATTGCCGTCGACAACGACCAAGTCAAAAGAGCCACAATTAGGCAAGCTGTTTTATGTTTTTGAAGCACGGTAACGACAGGAATATTCTTTTCAATTGCTTTGCGTGCCGCTAACTCTTTAAAGATAGGTGTTTCAGATAAAAATCGACGTAAATAAACCGAAATAACGCCAAAAATACCACCAATAATAAACGGAATACGCCAAGCATAATCTAAAATATTTACGGTGGTAAAACAAAGATCAATAATGATAGTCACAATAAAGCCAAGTAAAATACCGCCAGTAATACCTGAAGTTAACGTACCGATACCTAAACCATAACGTTGTTTTGGCACATGCTCAGCAATGAACACCCAAGCTCCTGGCATTTCACCACCAATTGCGGCACCTTGAAGCATACGCATTACTAATAATAACAGAGGTGCAAAAATACCAATCACTTCATAAGTTGGTAAAACACCAATGATAAATGTAGGTAATGCCATCATAGCCACGCTTAAGGTAAACATTCGCTTACGTCCCACTTTATCACCAAAGTGCGCCATAATAATGCCACCAACAGGACGAACCAAATAACCAGCAGCAAAAATACCCCATGCAAATAAATCTAACGTTAATGGCGATAAAAAATGCGGTAAAAATAGTGGTTTTACAATGGTATCGATGTAAAGCGCATAAATAACAAAATCATAAAATTCTAATGTACCACCCAAAGAGGACAAAACTAACGTTTTAAAATCCTGCCGATTTAATGGTCGAGCACTAGGCTGCCATTCCGCGTTAATTACAGACTGACTCATGGAAAAACCTTATTATTAAATTAAGTTAGAAAATAAAAAATCTATCTTTTATTGATTTAAGTTAAAAACGTGAGATTCATTCTGCCACAAAAAAAAGGCTTTTTTTCATCATAAAAAAATTTAATGCATGTAACAAAACTACTTATTTGATTTATAATTCAACTAATCGAAGCTTAAAAAATATAAATCACGATAAAGCATAATCAATAATAAATAAATTAGATAAAATTTGATGACAAATAACAACAAAGTACGCTGTAGTTGGGTTTTGGATGACCCAATATACATTCATTACCACGATAACGAATGGGGCAACCCCCAATATGATAGCCTTAAACTATTTGAAAAAATTTGCCTTGAAGGGCAACAAGCGGGATTATCGTGGATCACTGTTCTAAAAAAACGCGATGAATATCGACGTTGCTTTTTTAATTTCGACCCACACAAAATTATTCAGCTAACGCCTGAAAATATTGAACATCTTTTAAAAAATAAAGGACTAATTCGTAATCGTTTAAAGCTAAATAGCATTGTAAAAAATGCTCATGCTTATTTAAACATGCAAAAAAGTGGTGAAGATTTCTCGCAATTTATCTGGTCGTTTGTTGATAATAAACCAATTATTAACCATTTTAACGATAAAAGCGAAGTCCCCGTAAGTACTGATATATCAGAAAAAATGTCAAAATCGCTAAAAAACAAAGGTTTTACATTTGTTGGTTCTACCATCTGTTATGCTTTTATGCAGTCCATGGGATTAGTTAACGATCATTTTGAAAATTGTTATAAAAAATAAAGGAAAAATGGATGATAGTAAAATCAATAAAGTATGGTATAGCCTTAATATTAGCCTATTTCATTATTGCTAACATTGCGATTTATATTTCTTCGATGCAAAAACCAATAAAAAATGCCGATACCTTGGTCATATTGGGAGCCCAAGTGATTAACACACCAGCCATAGCTTCTTCAACCTTAGCCGAGCGTTTAAATATTGCCATAAATTATTTACAAAATAACCCACAAACCAAAGTTGTTGTTTGTGGCGGACAGGGAAAAAACGAATCTGCAACTGAAGCTAGTGTAATGGCCCAATATTTAATTGAAAAAGAGATCGATGCTAATCGAATTTATCAAGAAGACAAATCAACCCGAACAGCCCAACAATTTATCTATGCAAATCGTATATTACCTTTAGGCAAAACGGTTGTGGTAACCAATGATTTTCATTTATTGCGATCGCTAATGCTAGCTAAACGTTCAGGAATTAACGATGTATCAGGCTTAGCCGCGCCATTAGATTTGACTAAAAGAGATAAATATATCGCATTAATAAGAGAACCCCTAGCACTAGCAAATTCTTGGTTATTTGACCATCCAAGCGATAGTAAAACCTCTAAAAACCAATTACCAAGTCAACCATCTAACTAAAATCATCGGCACATTACGGCAAAAGCACGGGTAACTACTGTTTTTGCCGTGCGTCCATGATATCATTAACTATTAAAATTTAAATCAGCTACAGATAAATATGAAATCAGACACAATTGTTGCACAAGCAACACCACCAGGTCGTGGTGGCGTAGGTATATTGCGCATTTCTGGACCCCAAGCCCAAGCCGTGGCTCAGGCAGTATTAGGACAAATACCCAAACCAAGGTATGCGCATTATCTTCCTTTTTTAGCTACTGATGGTTCAATCTTAGATGAAGGTATTGCGCTGTTTTTCCCAAATCCACACTCTTTTACAGGCGAAGATGTACTTGAATTACAAGGGCACGGTGGTCCAGTTATTTTGGATCTACTTTTAAAGCGTATATTAGAACTTCCTAACATCCGTATTGCAAAGCCAGGAGAGTTTTCAGAGCGTGCATTTTTAAATGACAAGCTAGATCTGGCACAAGCCGAAGCTATTGCTGATTTGATTGATGCTAGCTCAGAACAAGCGGCAAAATCGGCAATATCATCTTTGCAAGGAGTATTTTCTAAAAAAGTGAATGCATTGGTTGAATCCTTAATTCATTTACGCATATTTACCGAGGCAGCAATCGACTTTCCTGAAGAAGAAATTGACTTTTTATCTGACGGCAAAATAGAAGCACAGCTTAACCAAGTCATAACTCGTTTAAGCGAAGTTCGCCAAGAAGCTAAACAAGGATCATTGTTACGAGAGGGCATGAAAGTAGTCATAGCAGGGCGTCCTAATGCAGGAAAATCAAGCTTACTTAATGCGTTAGCTGGGCGTGAGGCTGCCATTGTGACCGATATTGCAGGCACCACGCGTGATGTACTGCGTGAACATATCCATATTGATGGCATGCCACTACACATTATTGATACCGCAGGTTTACGAGAAGCTAGTGACGAAGTGGAGCGAATTGGTATAGAACGTGCTTGGCGAGAAATTGAGCAAGCTGATCGTGTATTATTCATGGTTGACAGCACAACCACAACAGAAACCAACCCAGAAAAGCTATGGCCTGAATTTATTGAACGCTTACCTAAAAATATGCCAGTAACCGTAATTCGTAATAAAGCCGATTTAACAGGCGAAAAGCTAGGATACAGTGAAGTAAATGGCTACTCACTGATTCAGCTTTCAGCTCGAACGGGGGAAGGCATTTCACTATTACGCAATCACCTAAAACAAACAATGGGCTTTACCAGTAGCACAGAAGGTGGATTTTTAGCACGTCGCCGCCACCTTCAAGCACTTGAAAAGGCAGCCGAGCACTTAAATAATGGTAAACACCAACTAGTCACCTTCCATGCTGGTGAATTGCTCGCTGAAGAGCTAAGATTAGCGCAAGAATCCTTAAGCGAAATCACAGGAGAATTTACTTCTGATGATTTATTAAGCCGTATATTCAGTTCGTTTTGTATTGGTAAATAGGTCAAACTTTAATTCTACGTTAAATAAAGTCTATAAAGCAGAACATTGCCTAGTTGTTGGTATATTTCAATATCAAAATGTGCTGACAACTAAGAAAATCAGCATCTCAAGTAAGAATTTTTTATCATGAACAAATTAAAGCTGGCATGTAATACTTAAATGCATTCAAATAGACTTTAAACAAAATATAAAATTCCCAAAGATACTTTATAGCGAATTAATTTCACTAAAACAAAAAATCAAATAAAATCAATAGTCTACCTGAACGATTTTAAAGTAAAAAACACACTTATAGCACCACAATGCTAATATGCTTGCCTTATCACAGCATCAAAATATACCGATAACGAAATAAAGCTAGCACGCCAAACTGGGCGGTTGGGTGTGTTTGTGTTTTAGATGTTATCAGCAATATTAATCATTCCGTAAAAATCAAAAAGTCCTAAAGCTAACACCCTATTTTAATTATAAAATTCACCTATCTATAAAGCTGAACCGTTTTCATCTTTACATTTCTTTACAAAAAAGTCCGCCAAAAAACTAGTCAATCACCCCCTTAAATGGCTATACTTTCATCGCTTTAGAAAAATAAGCTTATTAAATAAGCGAATAAATATAAAAATTCAAATAAAACAAAATATTACTTAACACGAGGAATGTAATGCATTATCATTTTAGGCACAAGCACTGGCAAACCTATGTCTTAAATTTATCAAATAATCCTATTCGACGAGTTTTTACACGAAACTTATTTATATCTTCCAAATTATCTCTCAACGTATTATCGAAATTGTTCCAAAAAAGCTTATTGGTGTTGGGACTGTTATTATTGTCATCTTCATGGAATTTACAGGCATTAACTAGTAAAAGTGGTCGTGTAAATAATCATCGTAGTGATGCAATAATGCTACCTGCTGATCCAGTTATCTTATTTGCGACTCCAACCCTTTCACCTTACTATATTTATAATGAAGGTATCAACGATTTTCAACCTGAACCCACGACTCCTGAATTTGTTTACAATAAAGGGTTTTTTGCTCAACCATATCCTTTAAATGCTTTTAATTTTCCTACCACTGGTGCTGATGGGTTATTTTTTGATTTAGTTTTAGAGGGAAATGTAAATGATTTAATCTGGGATTCAGATACACATGAAGGAATTACTGCCACAGTGACAAGTATACCAAGGAATGAGTCTTGGTTTTATGAGGCTTGCAGTACTCTGGAAAGTTTTATGCCTTCCTGTAGTACAAGAACTATTTTTAAAAAAAGTACATTTATACGCGTTATTATAACAGGTCCATCAGCAAATTATGCTCAAAGAAACTCCAATAATCCAAGTCCAGTTCGTAAGCCACATTTGCCGCAAACATTTGAATTAGTGGGTAGAAATAGATCTGGAGAGGTATTAAAGTATAGTTTTATATTGAAGCAGTGGTTTGTCCATCGTGGTGATAAAATGGGTAGCCAATCTGAGCAAACCGCATGGTGTAATGCGATAGGTTATCGTATGCCAAGAGTAAAAGATCTGACCAATGCGAAATGCGGCGTAGATAACCACCCCAGATACGACAATTTTCCTTGTAGAAATGGAATAGACGGCGCTTCACCACAGTCACGCCGTAATGATGTACTACGCAATATAGGATCAGGATTCATAACGGAATGGGGAACCTTGACTATGTACGATAGTGCAGGCTTTTCCCGCCGTGGTAACTATTGGACTAGCGATAGCGATTTCTTCGTAGAATCGGGCAGTGGTACTGTTAAAAATCTAAAATCAGATTGGGTTCCTAGTTCTAATGGTGGTATTTGCGTTTATCCTTAATACTAATCTAATACAGTGGATCGGCTACACTAATTAGTACCAGTTTTATAAGGTCATTGTTATGATAAACTAAAAATAAGAGAAGGTAACAACAATGGCAATCGATTCATCACGAAGAGCAAAACGTAGCTTTACTAACGAGTTCAAAAAACAAATGGTCATGCTATATCAAAATGGTAAAAAACGTGCGGATATCGTCGCAGAGTATGACCTCACCAAATCAGCATTAGATAATTGGATAATGCAGTACCAAACTACCGGCTCATTCATCGCAAAAGATAATCGTCGAACTGAAGATAACGAACTTATCGCGCTACGCAAAGAGAATAAACGCTTGTTAATGGAGAATGATATCCTAAAGCAAGCGACGTTGATAATGGGAAGAAAATCGAGTTAATTTTACATAATAAGCATCGATACAGCTTACGTGCATTATGTCGATGTTTAAATGTAACCCGAAATCGTTTCTATTATCAACGGCAATTAACGCAGCAATCACAAGATATATCACTGAGTGAAATAGTGGGTGAAATTTTTAATACTAATTATCGTGCTTATGGTACAAGGCGTCTGCAAGCAGAGCTGAGAAAGCAAGGCATAACCGTATCTCGACGCCGAATAGGTCGAA